>DAOVTY010000172.1 GCA_030632865.1 Bacteroidota bacterium | reverse complement strand
TACAGAATTGAGGCATTTATAAATAGTAAATGGGAAATTATTGACAATGGAAGTTGTATCGGACACAAACGGATTCAAAAGTTTGAACCAGTTATTACAAATAGAATAAGATTGGTTGTAGAAGATTCAATTGCTTTTCCGCTAATTAAAAAATTTAGTATTTTTAATGTGAATGAAAAGTAGACGAATAAGATTGCTACCAATGCGCTAATAAAAGTCAATCGCGCATTCGCGGCTATTTTTCACTCCAAAATATTCTTACAATATTCAACACATTTTATAATTTCTTTTTGTGCATCAGAATTTTCCGGCACAGCATATTCTAATTCAATGTCGCAATTAATTGGCCATTTATTTTCTTTAATTAAATTTAGAATATCAGCAATCGGTGTATCACCCTCACCCCAAGGACGATTAGTATTGGCAGGCTCCGAATTCTTACCTGTTTTATCTTTTAAATGAATACTAAAAATACGGTCGTGCAATCTTTCAATCACTTCATTCGGATGATTTCCTGTAGCACCAAAATAGTGTCCAACATCAAAGTTTAACATATTTTTTGGCGAGTGAGCAAGAAATTCATCGAAACTAAAACCGGGTTGACCGGGTTGTGCATGGTTATGATAAATGGCATACATATTATGTTTCTCTGCAAATTTACCGAGACGCTTGCACGCTTCATCTCCAATTTCGTTGGTAATTCCGGTGGCTCCCATTATTTTGGCCGCTTTAAAAGCATAATCAATCTCAGCATCGCTCCAACGAGCAGGAGCAAATTTTACAATATGAATATTAACGCCGGCATCATTATACATTTTCCGAAGCTCTTTATATTTCTCCAAAGTATTTGAAAGTCGCCACTCTTTCTGCTTTATCATTGCTTTGTCTCTCTCAATTCTATAAGTTTCCTGTTCTGCGTCAGTTTGTTCAACTCCCCGTTTTGGGCGAGGAGGCATTACTGGGATTCCTGCGTACTCTTCGGCAACATTTCCCATCAACTCCAAAGAACTAATTCCACCCTCAACACAATATTTCAAAATATCTTCGGCAGTACTTGGCATACTTCGCCAACTGTAGGTAATAACTCCTATTTGAACGCCTCCAAATTTAGATCCCAGATTACCTGTACAACTAAATGCAAAAGGTGCAAAAGATAGTGCCGTTGTTCCAATTGCAGTTTTTCCCAAAAAATTTCGTCGCGAAATTATATTTTTATGTATTTTATTTTTCATGATATTTGATTTTTTTGCATTAAAAGTAACAGATATTTTCTTTTACTGAGAATAATATAAAACTAAAATAGCCGCTTATTTAAAAATATGTAAATATGTGTTTTTGTTTTTGTATAAAAAATCATGAATTTAATATAAACAAGGAGCAATTAATCAGAAATAAATTAATCTTCCTAACAAGAATTATTAGTTTTGTAAACTAAAAATAATCATAAAATGAAGTTCAATTATATCAATAATTTAACATTTTACAGTCTCGTTATTATCACAATTTTTTCATCTTTTTCTTGTTCTCAAAAAAAACAAGAAAAAGAAACAGATCAGCCAAATATTGTTCTAATTTTTGTTGACGATATTGGTTATGGAGATTTAGGATGCTATGGCCACCCAAATATAAAAACGCCAAACATAGATAATATGGCAGACGAGGGAATTCGCCTCACCTCTTTTTATGCAGTAGCTCCGGTTTGTACTCCATCGAGAGCTGGTTTGTTAACTGGTCGTTATCCTATAAGAAGTATTCCCACAAATTGCGGTCCCTCGTCGCCCAGCAAAGGATTACCAGTTTCTGAGATTACCATTGCTAATATTTTAAAAGATAATGGCTACAACACAGCAGCAATTGGCAAATGGCATTTAGGACATGCAGAACATTTTTTACCCACTTCGCGAGGGTTCGATTCGTTTTACGGACTTCCGTACAGCAACGACATGATACTTCCTTGGTGTCCGTGGCTTACAGAAAACGACACACTTTTTATGTATGAAAATAACAAACCAGTTGAAGTGATAAATGATAATCAAAACAATTTAATTGTTGATTACACAACAAAAGCAGTTGAATATATTGAATCTCAAAAGAATAATCCATTCTTTTTATATCTCGCACACGCAATGCCACATTTGCCAATTAGCACATCAGACGAATTCAAAGGAAAATCGAATGGAGGTTTATATGGCGATGTGGTTGAAACACTCGACTGGAGTGTTGGACAAGTTTTAAAAACCTTAGAAAGGTTGGAGCTTGATAAAAACACTCTGGTAATATTTACCAGCGACAATGGACCGTGGCAAAATCTGCCAGATCGAATGTTGCAAAAAGGTGTAAAACCTTGGCATGGAGGTTCTGCCGGATTATTGCGCGGCGCAAAAGCAACAACATACGAAGGAGGATTTCGTGTGCCGGGAATTATGAGGTGGCCTGGACAAATACCACAGAAACAGGTTTCTTCTGAAATGGCAACTACCATGGATTTATTCTCAACAATTATTGATGTTACTGGAGCAAAACTACCAACCGACAGAGAAATTGATGGACTCAATATTCTTCCGTTTTTAAAAGGCGAAGCAAAATCGCCAACCGAAATACTATATTATTTCAATGGAGCAAAAGCCGAAGCTGTTCGCGAAGGCGAATTGAAATTAAGAATTACCACATCAAGTGGTGTTCAGTTATTTAACCTAAATAACGACCCGGGCGAAAAATATAATATTGCAATTGAGAACTCCATAATTGTAAAAAGGTTACACAAAAAGCTGAATGATTTTTCCATAGAAACAGGAGGAGACCCAATTAATCTGACAGATTAAAAACAGATACAATTTTCTCAATCGAAGTTCAATACTATTTTTTACGATAATTTTAAAAATAGGATGAATATTTTAATTGGTAAAAAATGGTTAAAATGCAACAACTCAGCGAAAAATGGATAAAAGCCTCTATTCTCGGAACAATCTGGGCATCCTCAGAAATTGTACTGGGTAGTTTTTTGCATAACTTGCGCGTTCCTTTCAGCGGTAATATTTTAACGGCAATCGGAATAATAATATTAATTTCAGCAAGTTACAAGTGGAAAGAGAATGGTCTGTTTTGGCGTGCTGGGATAATATGTGCACTCCTAAAAACCTTATCACCTAGTGCTGTTATTTTCGGGCCATTTGTTGCAATTATTAGCGAGGCGTTGCTATTAGAACTTTCTGTAAGACTGTTAGGACGAACTATTCCGGGACTAATTATTGGTTCAATTTTGGCAATGTCGTGGAATCTATTTTATAAAGTTTTCAAACTAATATTTTATTATGGAAATAATATAATTGATGTTTACACAAATTTAATGGAATATGCCGAGCAGCAATTTGGATTACAATTCGATGCAGTTTGGACTCCACTTTTCTTACTGCTTATCATTCAAATACTTTTCGGACTTGTTTCGGCGTTAATCGGAATTAGGTCAGGGAAAAAAACAATAAACTCAAATATTCCATTTCAAAATAGTTATAAAAAAGATAAGACCAAAAGCACACTCAAAAACAACAACTTCGCACACTCTATCAACTGGCTTATAGTCAACATTTTTTTTATGATTGGGTCGCTTGTATTAATTGGTCGAATTAATTTTGCAATTTGGGTTGCCCTAGAAATTTTGATTGCAATAGTTTGGGCACTACGATATAAAAGAGCTCTCAGGCAGCTTGTTCGTCCACGTATTTGGATTTACTTTATAGTAATTACAATGATTACTGCATTTGTTTTTACTCGGGTACAATCTGAATCTAAAACAATGATGGACGCACTTTTAATTGGTGTTGAAATGAATTTGCGGGCGATGATTATGATTATGGGATTTTCGGTACTTGGCACCGAGTTGTATAACCCTAAAATAAGAGATTTTTTTGCCCGAAGCTACTTTAAGCAACTGCCACTCGCACTGCAACTTTCGTTGGAAAGTTTACCTATAATGATTGCAAATACGCCCGATTTAAAAACGATTGTTAAAAACCCAACACTGTTTGTTCACCAGATCATGTCTTTTGCAGATTTTCGCTTAAACGAAATAAAAGGCAAAGCAAATTTCAAGCAGAAAATATTTATTATTACTGGAGGAATTGGTAGTGGCAAAACATTATGTATCAAAAATACAATTAAAAAATTTCAGCAAGAAAAAATCTCTGTTTCTGGAGTTTATTCATCGAGAATAATAGATAACAATATTACAACCGGATACGATATTGTGACTATATCTACCAACAAATCGAAAATATTCTTACGACAAAAGGGAGACTCCTCTCAACAAAAAATTGGCAAGTTTTACATTTTTAATGAAGGTTTGAATACGGGAAACGATGAGTTACAAAACACCAAATCACAAATAAAAATTATTGATGAAATTGGCAGACTTGAACTTTCTGAAAATGGATGGCACAATTCTGTTAAACAAATTATTGAAAACTCAGATAGCCATTTAATACTTTCAGTTAGAGAAGAATTTGTTAGTCAGATAATCGAAAAATTTGAAATAGAGCCGATGTTTGTTTTGAATGTTTCTAACGGAAATTGTGAGGGTTTTTATGAACGAATTATGACCGTCACTAATTAGTGTGAGGAAAAGTAATAAAATTGCTTTTTGAGTTTGATTTGAGAATTAATATTAGTCAATTAAATTCTCATTAATTGTTTCTTTATCTGCACCTACGAAAATATTTATTCCTAAAGCAAATGATAATCGATGTGCATCGCGGTATCCAAATAATTGAATAACATTGTCTGTTACGAAATATAAATCTGTTCCGGGTAAAAATCGAAGCCTAAATCCTACACCTAAATTATTATACATATATCCAGCGGTATAACTTACAGAAGTTGATAACATTTTACCAACATTACCATTTAACGACAGAGTAGCAGATGCATTTGAACCAGTGGAATAAAAAGTATTATTAAAAACCATTCCATAGTTCCATTTCTTTGAAAATTGACGATTGACGCCCAAATAAATTTTAGTTGGAATTCCTATTTTCATATTCTGGTCTTCCTCAACATAAACATCCTCATTTATACCATTTAAATTATACCCGTTTACTTTCCACTTAGAATAACCCAGATTAAGAATACTCGCATAAAAATTCCATTTTTCAATTTCATAATTTGCTCCAATATTAAGTAAAAAACTTCTGTTTCTTAACACATCACCTACTGTTAAATCCTCTTCCCAACCTTCCGGCAATAAATCTTTATCCATATCAAACTTACCATCATCAATAGCATCAGGATTTATTTCTACTGGCAACCCTGCTACAATATTCCCCGAAAAATTTGTTTCATATACAATTTCATTTTCATTTTCAATACTTATGTTCAATTTGGCTTCCATATCAGAACTTTTTAACCCAACTTGGTTAAAATTAATTTGCGGGCAAATTCCAAGTGTGAGATTTTCGCTAATTCTACGTGAATAGTTGACTTTAAATCCAATATAAGTGTTAGTCAATAAATCAAATTTATCAATAACAATTGGGAAATCCGACATTGGAATATCCTCAGGTTCTCCAAAAAAATATACAATTTGAGATGAAGCATCATTTACTGTTACATCATTGATTGATATATCAAAAGACAAATATCCCTTGTCTTTTAACTTGAACCCGATTGAAAATAGATTTACACTTGCTTCAGCAAGTAAATGGTTATAATCTCCAATTGAGTTTATGAAATCATCTGGATTATATGCGGGATTATTGATATTATCAACAAATGTTTCCAACTCATTTTGTGTAAACCCAGTATTGTAAACATGAGCTTTTGCACCTCCAATAACAGGTAAAGACAAATAAAAATTTGCTTCAGGAATAAAAGCAGGATTATATGAAATTTTTTGTGGCAATCTATCCATAAAAAACATGGTGTTTTGCGCTCTTAACGAGATAGAAAAAAATATTAAAATTAAGAAAATGAAGGTTTTCATAATATTCTTTTACGTTAGTTACTTGTTAAAGATACTTTGTTTAGATGAAGAATAAAATTATTTGACAAATTTTCAAAGTCGGATGTATTATTCAAATATTATAATAATGATTGCTAAATATTTTAGTAACCTCTATATAATTAATTGTGTATTATAACACTGAATATAGTTACTATCTCATTTGTAAACAAAAAGTTACATACATAATGCACACTTCTTCAAATTTCTGTTTTTCGTTTCTCTAATTTTTTTCGCGAAACAGATGAAAAAATCCGTGTGCCCGCCGTCGTGTGCCATCTCTACCCTCGCCTACAATATTGTAATAATAAACGCCGGGGCTGGCATAACGTCCGCCCATTAATTTCCCATCCCAAACTGTCTCTTCCCAAGTTCCATCAAATCCCCTCACATTTTGGCTCTCGAAATAATGTATTCGTTTTCCCCAACGATTAAAAAGAGTTATTTTAACAGTTTCCATAGAAAAGAATTTCACTACAAATTCATCGTTAACACCATCGCCATTTGGCGTAAAAACATTTGGTGCTATTATATACGACGAATCGATTAGAATATAATCTTCAATATAAACCGTGTCAACACAAGTATAAAATTCTGAAACATGTTTTGACACAAGTTTTACATCGTAAACACCTGTTCTCTCGTAGGTATAAATAGCATTATCATCGTAACCAATAATCATAATACTATCGATTGGTGCAGTAGAACCCTCCGACTCTTTTTTAATCTCATCTAAATCGCGAAACAAAAACCATTCGAATTGACCGGAAGTTCCATTTTCAGATTCATTTATAAAGTTAACAGTTAGTGGAGCTTCCAATTCCGTGGGATCCTGCTCTCCAAAATCAACCGTAAACATTGCTTTTGTAACAATAGAAAAATAGGTAACTATTTTAATTCCCTCGCATCCAAATTTATCGTAAACACGCAAAATATATTCGGTATCTTTTGTTGGTGGTTCGTAAACCGAAGTATTTAAAATAACTGCAATAATATTCTCACCATCTTTCCACTGAACTTT
>DAOVTY010000203.1 GCA_030632865.1 Bacteroidota bacterium | reverse complement strand
TATATATAGAATGGATAATCAGTTTGTGCGCTTAGATCAGCACGAAATCAACTATCATATTCCGCTGCCCGAGGGGCCGATTGACAATATTGCAATTACAGATGGGGCAACTTTGGAGTTTACAACTACCCGCCAAATAGATATGTATTATACTGTTGATGGTACTGAACCTAGATTAAGTTCAACCAAATATTCAACACCTATTATTGTTGACAGCAGTGCAATTGTAAAAATAAGAACTGCGCTAGTTTCGGGTAAAATGGGAAAAGTAAGAACCATAAATGTGGTTAAACAAAACCCGATTGAAGCAGTAAAAATTGTGGCTAAAAACACAGGGTTGAAAATAAAAATTGCTGAAGGCGAATATTACTCAACAAAAGAAATTTCTGGAATAGATAAGTGGGAAAATCAAATTGCAAATAATTATATAGAAACCAATAAACTTTTTGATTACAAAAATCCAAGTGTGGGAATTTTTGAAGGTTACCTTGAAATTCCTGAAGATGGAGTTTATCAGTTTTCGTCTAATATGGACGAATTATATGTAGGAGGTGTTCTATTAATAAATAATGAAGGTGAAGTGAAAAGACACTCTCGTAATGATGCATCTATAGTTTTAAATAAAGGATTGCACCCTGTTAAATTTATTTATATAAACAATGTTTTTGGCGGCTGGCCACAATCATACAACGGAGTTCGTATAAATTACAAAAATGTAAACGACGAGAAATATACAGAATTGAAACCTGAAAATTTTGTTTATTAAATTTGATTACGTTACTCTTTTAAATAGGGATGCTTGTTGGTGAAAGACTAATATGTTCCTTTTTTTTACCTGATATTTATTATTCTTCAATAACATTTTTATTCTGTACATTTATTAAAATTTTAAAACTTAAAATTATGGATGGAAAAACAAAAGCAATTGTAGCACACATTTTTTGGATTGGGTGGATTATTTCGTTAGTTGTTAATATGAAAGATAAAGATGAAATAGCCAGTTTTTATATACGCCAACTGCTGGGTATTTATCTGTTTAGCCTTGCAGTTACTATCCTAGCAAATTTTGCAAATATGCCAATGTTAAGTACTCTTGGAGGAATTGTAACTTTAGTTTTTTGGGTACTGAGCTTAATCAGCGCAATTCAGGGAGAAAAGAAAGAAGTGCCGATTGTTGGAAATTATTTTCAAGAGTGGTTTAAAACAATATAAATCAACAAAAAAGATATAAAAAAAGGATAGGTGATTGCCTATCCTTTTTTTTACGTATTACTTTCATATTATTCCGTTTTCGAATTTTTATCGCGGTCGCGGTATTTTTTAATAATATACATTCTAAACTCCTTTTCCGTTTTATATATTTTTAATACTTTTTTAGGAGGAAGTATTTTTAAAAATTCTTCGTTATATTTTGCAGACAAGGCTCCCTCTTTTTGCATACTTTCTGCAAATGCGCGTGTAAGTTCAATAACCTTTTTATCTGGCATTGCATCGCCAGCCTCAATTACCTTATCTTCCATCTCTCGGCGCAATTTCTGAGCATCCCAACGCTCTGTATCCATTTGGTTGTAAACTGGCCAAAATTTCTCTGCTTCGGCAGGTGTTAATTCCAGATTCGAAGTTAGAAACGCAATTTTTTCAGAACGGTACTTTTCCCAACGATCCTGATTATGACCAGATCCTCGTTGTGCATTAACTACACTACTTGAAAAAATAAATAATAGTGATAAATAAAGTATTACTTGTCGTTTCATAATTCTAATTATTATTTAGGTCCATAAATAGTTCATATTCAGAAGTGTTTGCACTTGCATAACTTAATAAATCTTCATCGCTAAACTCAATACCTTCGTCTGTTTCTTCAATTAAAGAATAAACCGAATTTTCGTCAATTCCTTCCATTGCCCTTAAATAATCAGCTTCAGAAAATTCAGTTTCAACACTACTGTTTGCAACTTTTTGCGACAAGAAATTTTTAATAGGCAAATTAGCAAGCAAAAATATTATTGCAAAACTTGCTGCAATTCCAATTGCAGGTTTTAAAAATCTAATTATTAGATTCTGTTTAATGGGAATAATCTTCTTTTCTGCCTCCAACTTTATTTTAAGCCGGGCAGAAAAATCATCGAAATACTTATCAGGAGTACCAAAAGGATTCTCCTTTTTAAGTTTCGACAACCTAGGTGTATTTTTTTTTAATTCATCCATTTTTTCACCATTTTCAGTTTGACTTTATCTTTATAAAAAGGTTTAATATCAAACTATTAATCTATATTTTTAAAAAACTCTTCTATTTTTTTTGATGCATGATGATAAGAAGCTTTTAGCGCTCCAACCGAAGTGCCGAGCACTTCCGATATTTCATCGTATTTCATTGCATCAAAATATTTCATATTAAAAACCAGCCGTTGTTTTTCTGGTAATTGTAATATGGCTTCTTGTAATTTTAATTGAATTTCATCACCTTCGAAATAGGGATCAGATACCAAGTTATTCATCAAAAACTCGCTGGTATCGTTCATTTGTACAAAACTTTTTCTCTTATTAGAATTAATATAAGTTAAAGATTCGTTTGTGGCAATACGGTACAACCAAGTATAAAGACTCGACTCTTCGCGAAAATTTCCAATGTTTTTCCAAACTTTAATAAAAGTATTCTGTAGAATATCGTCAGCGTCTTCGTGACTTAATACAATTTTTCTGATATGCCAATATAACCGCTCCTGATATTTAATCACCAACGTATTAAAAGCAAGGTCTCTTTTATTCTCCTGCTTTAAATCGGCAATTAATCCGCGGTCATCATTATCCATTTATAAAAATTTATATTATGACAAAGGATACTCAAAAAGGTTTAATGGAGTTCAAATTCTAAAATTTAAACCTTCTTTTTTTAGTTTATTATAAATATTAACATCAAACGAATATAATTTGGCAGCTCTGTGTGCAACATTTGTCTGTTTTTCGTTTGTGTCAACCAGTAACTCCATATTCTGTATTTTCTTTCTGAAATTACGAGTATCCAGATTTTTACCTAAAATAACTTCATACAATGTTTGAAGCTGAGTTAGCGTAAACTTTTCAGGAAGTAAGTGAAATCCAATTGGATGATATTGGACCTCCTCACGCAATTTCTTTAACGCATTTGCTACTATTTCTTTAACGTCGAATATAACATTTGGAAGTTTATCAATTTCGAACCATTTAACGGCTTTTGCTAAAGGTGACAATTTAAAATCGTGGTTATCAGGATTAATTAATGCATAATATGCTACTGTTAAAATTCTACTAAATGGAACCCGATTAATATCTCCAAAAGTTTCAACTTGCTTCAAATAAACATTTTCTAACCCTGTGGTAATTTGAAGAATTTTTTTTGCATACCCATTTAAATCTTCATTAGTAGGTAAATGGGTTCCGATTAATCCCCAGAAATCGTCAGATTTCAGTGCCGGATTTTCTTCAATTATCATTTTTATTTGTTCGTATTCCTCTTCTTTTGTGAGGAATTCTTGTAATAATTCGGGATCGGCTTGCCAAAGTAATACGTTAAGTTTATTATCGTTAAATCCGAAAATTACACAGTCAACCGAGATGTTTTTAAAAATCATAAAATTATTATTTCAACAAAACTACAAATTGAAATTTCATTTAACAATTTTTTGATACTATTTAAGAGCTTTATACAATTAGTGTTACTCATTATTATATAGAGTTAACATTTAGCCAAATAATATTTTCGTAAATAATTAATAGCTTACCTTTGCAAAGCAAATATTAAGAATAAAAAATGGCATTAAAATGTGGAATTGTTGGTTTGCCAAATGTTGGAAAATCAACACTTTTTAACTGTTTGTCGAGTGCAAAAGCACAGTCGGCAAATTTTCCTTTTTGTACTATAGAACCCAATATTGGTGTGATTACTGTACCTGACGAAAGATTGGTAAAACTTACCGAAATAGATAATCCGAAAAAAGTTGTACCAACAACTATCGAAATATCAGATATTGCCGGATTGGTAAAAGGTGCTAGCAAAGGCGAAGGTCTGGGAAATCAGTTTCTTGGTAACATTCGCGAAACCGATGCCATTTTACATGTGCTTCGTTGTTTCGAAAACGAAAATATTACCCATGTTGATGGTTCAATAAATCCGGTACGAGATAAAGAAATTATTGATATTGAATTGCAGTTGAAGGATTTAGAAACTGTTGAGGGGCGTATAGAAAAATTAGAGAAACAGGCGCGGCATGGAGGTGATCCGAAAACAAAAAAATTATTCGAGTTGGCAATTCGTTATAAAGAAATTTTAGAGTCGGGTAAATCGGCACGCACGCTTAAACTTTACGATGAGGAAGCAAAAATAGCCAGTGAACTTTTTTTGCTGACTAATAAACCGGTAATGTATGTTTGTAATGTTGATGAAGCATCGGCGAAAAATGGGAACGACTTTGTTGACCAAGTAAAAGAGGCAATAAAAGACGAAGATGCCGAATTGTTGGTTATTGCAGCAGCAACCGAATCGGATATTGCAGAGCTTGAAGAGTACGACGAAAAGCAAATGTTTTTAGAGGAGCTGGGACTTGATGAACCGGGCGTAAATAAGCTAATTAAGTCGGCTTATAATCTTTTAAATCTTAAAACTTACTTTACTTCGGGAGCCGACGAAAGTCGTGCATGGACTTATACTGAAGGGACAAAAGCACCACAAGCAGCTGGAATAATTCATACAGATTTTGAACGTGGATTTATTCGTGCCGAAGTAATTAAATACAACGATTATATAAATTTAGGTTCTGAAAGTGCTTGTAGAGATGCAGGTAAAATTGCCGTTGAGGGAAAAGAATATGTAGTTAAAGATGGTGATATTATGCACTTTAGGTTTAACGTGTAGAAGTTGGAAGACCGAAGTCGGAAGTAATAAGAAATAAAAAAAAGGGTTGACCAATATAATTTTGTCAACCCTTTTTGTTTCTGTAAAAATAATTTAGCGTTGTGGTTGTACGTCGCTCATATCTTTAACAATACCGTTTTTGTCAACTTTAATTTGCACGTCTTTGGCAATTTCCAAAATAATAGTTGTCTCTTTAATTTCAGTAATTTTCCCATAAATTCCACCGGTTGTAACTACTTTATCATTTTTTGCCAAACCCTCACGAAATTTACGTGTCTCTTTTTGGCGTTTCATTTGTGGGCGGATCATAAAAAAGTAAAATACCACGACGATTAATAATAATGGAAGAAAACTCATTAAAGGATTTGCTCCTTCTTCTCCTTGTGGTTGCATCATCAAAATAATACTCAACATAACTTTTAATTTTAATATTTAATTTCTAATTGTTCATTTATAATTTTGGCAAAAATAGCTAAATGTTTTGGTTCTTTGCAATTTGCCTTAATTTCAATAGATTTAAATTGTTTTCCAAACATACCCGACGAATCGAACTCAACTTCAATCAACCCCGTTTCACCCGGCGAAATAGGTTCTTTTACAAAATTAATTTGTATGCATCCACAGTCTGATATTACATCTTTTATAATTAAATTGTGTTCTCCCTTATTATTAAAAACAAAAGCGGCAACTACAATTTCTCCAGATATCAATTCTCCGAAATCGTGAATTTCTTCGTTAAAAGTTATTTCTGTAATTTCGGTAGATTGTGCAGAAGTAGTAGTAATCGTTTTTTTCTGATTTCTACTTTGTGGAGAACAAGCGGGTAGAGTAAAAATAAAAATTACAAATAAAAATTTATTCATTGACAGCAAGTTTCTCTCTTGTTCAAACTCAAATATATCAAATCTTAAAATCTGTTTTTTGATCCCTCTCCGTCAATTGACTAAAGGTTAGGTTGGGTTTTTACTCACCAATTAATCCGCGCCCGACTTTTTTAATTTTCCCCGAAGATTTTAAATCTTTTAAAGTTTTATCTAAAATCCCATTTATAAAATTCCGACTTTTTTCGGTACTGTAATATTTCGAAAGTTCGATATATTCATTCATCGAAACTTTTGT
>DAOVTY010000082.1 GCA_030632865.1 Bacteroidota bacterium | reverse complement strand
GGGGGTTTCTGGAGCCAGCGATTTTTACAAGTTAGACAAAAACTCATTCCTACTTATGGGTTCAACATCAAAATCATTTTTCACAAACGATGGTGGAGCAACCTGGCAAGATCCATCTGCGGAAACAACTATTTACAGTATTGGCGAAGTTCTAAATGATTCTTTATATGTTCTAGGTAAAGGTAAAGTTTTAAAAATTGCATTATCTGATCTTGATTTAACAACATCAATTAAAGAAATTAAACTCGATAACGAATTATCTGTTAGATACAAGCCCGCAACAATTGAATTAGTATCAACAGAACACGAAATTGAAAGATGTAAGGTTTATTCGATTACCGGTAGATTAATATCTATTTCAGAGCCAAACAATAGAACTTACGAGTTGCAACGTAGTAATTTTCAATCCGGAATTTATATTATCGAAACTTTAATTAAAGGGAAAAGACATACTAAAAAGATTGTTTTTTAATAAACTCGGTAAAACGATAAAATACAAAATTGCAACTTTTAATAACGAAGAATGAGAAATCTATTGTTTTCAGAATAGGGAATTCTAATTAGTTTTCCTTGAAATGAAAGCTTCTTTCGAATCAACTTTTGACCTTTTATAAATACATGTCGCGAAAACTGCTAAATACCTTTTTTATTTTTCTTATCAACCTACTTTTTTCGTTGACAGGATTTGCACAAGAGAAAATTACGGTTAATGGAGTTATAATCAATGCCGAATCCAAGCAGCCAATTTTATACGCCAACGTTGCTTTCCCTGAGTTAGGTATTGGAACATCATCAAACGAAAAAGGTGAATTTACGATTCGAAATGTGCCTGTTGGTAGTTATACTTTTGCGGTAACTTACGTTGGTTACAAGGAATATTCGATAAGAGTTACCATCAAAAAAAATGTTGATTTTAAAATTAAACTTCAGCAACAATCTTTGGGACTAAAAGAAGTTACGGTTACCGCAGAAAATTCAACCGGCATTGTAACCTCATCGAAAATAAAAAGCGAAGCAATCGACCATATTCAAGCATCGAGTTTAAAAGATCTGCTTCAACTAATTCCAGGTAATATTTCGGAAAACCCCGACTTAAGCAAACCCGGAAGAATTAGTATAAGAGAAATAAACGACGATATTAACAGCGCACTAGGAACAGCTGTTATTATCGATGATATTCCATTTTCCAACGATGGGAATTTACAAATAAGTACAAACAGTGGAATTGACACACGCCAAATTTCGGTTGAAAACATTGAATCTATTACTGTTGATGTGGGCATTCCATCTGCCGAACATGGCAATCTTACTTCGGGAACAATTCATATAAAAACAAAAGCTGGTGGCTCGCCATACAACGTAAAATTGCAGACAGATCCACATATAAAACAAGTATATTTAGGAAAAGGCTATTTACTAAAAAAAGACAATGGCGTAATAAATGTAGATTTTGGTTACACTAACTCGTACCAACATTTGTACAAACAAACCGACCAGTTCAAAAGAATAAATGCCACAACTAAATATTCAAAAACATTTTTCAGAGATAAATCACCCTTAAATATTAATGTGAAGTTAGACTTTTTAAGTTCGCTTGATGGTGAAAAATGGGATCCGGATATGCTTGCCGAAGAGGAACATTTCGCAAAAGACCAAAATATGAGGGGCAAAATTTCAGCGGGGTGGTCGTTAAATAAACAATTTATTACAAGTCTTTCGTTAGATGCCGGGTACAGCAAAACTTGGCAGGAGGGATTTGAAAAAACGTTGGAAAGCTCGTCAAGTGGTCCAAACTTTTTTTCAACAGCAACAACAAATGGTGAATATGAAATATTTTATGGACCATCTTCATATTATTCCGAAGTTACTTACGATGGCAAACCATTTAATTTATATTCAAAATTAAAAGCTAAACTTTACAGGAAATCTGATTTTATAACCAATAATATTTTACTTGGAGCCGAGTGGCGTACAACTGGAAACAACGGAGATGGCCGCATTTATGATTTAACAAAACCTCCGGCAGGATTGGGCAAGCGACCAAGACCATTTACCGACATACCATCGTTAAACCAGTTTTCTATTTTTATTGAAGACAAAATTGAAATAGATATTGTAAATACAAAGCTGAATATTATGGCAGGAATTCGTATGGATAATATTCAGCCAGCCGGTATTTTTAGTACTAACGGAAGTATTAATTTTGACCCGCGAGTAAATATAAATTACGAAATTTGGAATCGAAATAGCAGATATTCACTTCGTAATATTAGCTTGAGATTAGGTTACGGGCAAACAACAAAAGCACCAACTTTAACACATCTTTATCCCGATAAAGATTATAACGATATAATTAGTTTCAATTACTATCCCGATTTAATTGTATCAACTACAAACGTAATAGAAGATACTAAAAACTACGATTTAGAACCTGCAAAAAGTAATAAATTAGAGGCGGGAATCGATTTTCAAATCAATAAAATTAAAACCCGCATAACCGGCTTTTACGAAAAACATGAAGGTGGATTTATTTTAGACAGAATATACAACCCAATGTATTACCGAGATTATGATATTTTAGAAGCAGGGATGAATCCGTATTACATTGCCGGCGAAGGAGTTTATTATAACGATAAAAACAGCGGCAACCCAATTGCATTAGGATTTGAAGATGATGAAAAATTTGTGAGTTATTCGCAATATCAAAATGCAAGTACGCGAATAAAAAAAGGATTTGAATACTCAATTGATTTTGGAAAAATTAAAGCACTGCACACTTCATTTGTTATAAATGGAGCTTGGCTAAAAACCGAATCATATTCGACTGATGCCCCATTTTGGGAAATAGAAAAGCAGACTGTTTTTTCAGACAACACAAGTAAAGATGAATCGTTTGCAGTAAAATATCCCAACCAACATGGATTTGGAGTTATCAAGGAAAGACTAAATTCTAACCTTAATATTATTACACACATTCCGGAAATTAAAATGTTGGTTACATTAACAACACAAGTTATTTGGCACGAAAAAGATTGGAGAACAATTTACAACTACAACAAATTATACACACTACCGGAATTACGTGATTACCTTAACCAACCCGATATTTTTATAAACGATAATGAAGAGGATTTTTATTACTACTTGCCAATAAGTTATAAAAAGTACGACAACATAGAACAGCAATACGAAATAGTTGATTTTGAAAACCAACTTAATCAACAAAGTATAAAAAAGAAACAAAAATATCTTTTCGGCGAAAGAGTTTTACCGCCACTTTTTTTGTGTAACATTAAAATATCGAAAGATATTGGGCAACGGTTTAAGCTGTCGTTTTATGCAAATAATTTTTTAAATATTCGTCCGTGGCACCTCGACGAAAGAAGTGGTAGATATATTAGAAGAAACCAGGAACCATATTTTGGGGCAGATATTAAAATGCAGTTTTGAGGAAGTGAAGAAGTATTTAGTAGATAGTAATTAGTAGTTAGACAAGAAGAAATAGATAGAAATGATTGTAAAAGAAAAAAATGTTCCTTTAGTAAAATAGTATCATGAAAAAAATAATTTACATATTAATTCTGTTTATTATTGGGTGCGATATTTACGAAACACCAACTGCATTTAATTTTTCGGTAACCGCAAAATACCCACCTGTTTTTAATAACGGTGGTACAATAAAAGATGCAGAAATTATTGTTCGGAATAACCAAACTGGAAGGGAATTTAAACAAGAAACCAACGAAACCGGAATGGCAACTTTCGATGTGAGAGGAGGAAATTACGACATAATAATTTCTTTTTCAGAAGAACATGAAATAGACTTTGAAGGAATTCCGGTGACAAAAACTATACTTTTTAGTGGTTCACTCAATGGTGAAATTATTTTGAAAAATGGAAATCAATTGGAAATTAATACCAACTATTCTGTTTTAAATGAAGGTTTTGTAATAAAAGAATTATATACTTCGGGCAGTAGAACTCCGGAAGGGGAAACTTATAATCCTGACAAATTCGTAGAAATATATAACAATTCAGATCAAGTTTTATATTCTGATGGACTCTGCTTTGGAATTGTACGCCATAGAAGAACTTATACTCCAAATCCTTGGGTTGATTCAGAAGGAAATATTTTACCGCGAATTCCACTCTGGAGTTTTGTGGCAATCGTTCCAGGATCGGGCAAAGAACATCCAATTCAACCTGGCAAATCGTTTGTAATTGCACTCTCAGGGCTTAACCACCGCGACGATCCAAATGGCAATCCAAATTCAATTGATCTTTCCAAATCAGAATGGGAAATGTATGTGGAAGATGGGAAATATGCTGACACTCCGGCTGTTCCAAATATTTTAATGCAAAGAATAAATATTGGAACTGCTATGGGAATAAATGTTAGAGGTCAAGTGTCAATTATTTTTCGCTTGCCAACAAACAATTTTCAAACAATTTTCTCAGATCCAAATAACTTTATGAAAGAACCAGATGGGTCATTAGATTGCTTTATGGTGCCATTCGGTTGGATTATTGATGGCGTTGAAAACCCAGAATTTAATGATAATGTTTACAAACGATTACCTAATATTATAGACATAGGATTTATTCAACATAGAGGTACTGGCGAACGTGTATCAATTAAACGGAAAGTAAAAGAGGTAATTAACGGCCGCACAGTTTATCAGGATACAAATAATTCTACTGTTGATTTTTTAACTAATCAGGAACCAACGCCGGGAGTAATTGCCAAAAATTAAGTGAGAATAATTATAAACATATCAGGATTTTTATTGGCAGCAATAGTTTTTGTTGCTCCTAACATATTGTATGCAAATAATAACGATTCTATTCAAAACAAGATTTCACTCGCATCAGAAAAAATATTGAATTTAAAAACAGTTTGGAGCAACTCTTCCAATGCTGGTTCGTTGCAATTTTTCGATATTCAAGATAAAATTGCAAAAGCTTATATTAATTTTAATCACCAAAATGGTGATTTTCATCTGTTTCAACAAGAGCAATTAAACAGTGAATTAGGATTTTACACAAATGGATATGTAAACTTAAACAATTGGAAGTTTTATGGCGATTTCAACTATTTTAAGCAAACTTGCGAGGATTTAAAATGGGTAGATGTTTTGGAACCGTACAATGATAATCCGTATGTTTTGGGAGATTCGGTTGGTGGAACTTACTACAAAGAGTATTTTAAAATGAGAGGTAAAGCTGCATATCAAATTAATGAGAACTTAGCTTTTGGAATAGATATAAAATATAAAGCCGGTGTTGGTGCACGCAGAAAAGATCCACGTCCTGAAAACGAAATTACCAGTTTTGATATTTTACCCGGATTAATTTTCAATTTCAGTAAAATAAAATTAGGTGTAAATTTTAGATACGAAAGCGGAAAAGAAGACATAGAACTGAATTTTGTAACCGACAACAATTACAATTTTTATCACTTTAAAGGATTGGGTGCGTACACTATTTCAACCGAGACAGATGTTAGGAGCAACGTATCGAATCTGTTTGGTGGAGGGTTGCAATTAAATTTTGATGGAAACAAATTTACAAACCTCACCGAAGTTAATTTTCATAAAAAAACCACCGATATAAAACGGGGGGAAACTTATCCGCTGCAAATAGTATTGCTCGAAAAATCTAACACTTCTGTTTCCTCAACATTTCTATTTTTGCATACCAATAAAACTATAAAAAAACTTACTTTACATTTAAACGATAATCACATTTATGGTCACGAACCAGTGGTTGAACCAAAGCTCGAGCAGGTTTCGTACCAATGGAACACAGTTGCTAAATACACACTTTACTGGCACAATGAACAAGAATTAGTTGTAAATTATTCCTGTTACAAATTAATTGATGCTAACCATTTTAACTGGGGATATAAAGTTTCTGGCAAAATAATAACCAGCGAATCTAGCTACTATTTTGTTCCTGAATCAAACGAGCAATCTTTAAATTATTACTATTTTGATGGTGTCTTAGAAAAAGAGTTACAAACTAAATTAAATAACATAATTCTTTCGTTTAATGGTAGCTACCGAAAAGGTTTTAATAGTTCTTCTGAAATTGTAAAAGACGATATACTTTTAGAAACTATTAATAACGAATTTGTTAAACACGATTTTGACTATTATAATTCTCAACAAATACAAATTGGTGGCTCCTTTCAATTTGGAAGAATTATCAATATTTACAACTCTCAAGTTCAAATATTTTTAAACACCGATTACAAACTGTTGATTTCTAAAATGAATGAAAATAGTAAGCGAAATATTTTTAGTATTAAACTTGGAATCAATTTTTAAATAAAAAATATGGGCAATAATGCAATAGAATGCAACAATCTTACCCATTATTATGGTAACAAAATGGTTTACGAAAACCTTAATATTCATGTTAAGGAAGGCAGTATTTTGGGTTTATTAGGGAAAAATGGTACGGGTAAAACCACAACCATAAATATTTTAAATGGTTTTCTGCAACCTCGTAATGGCGAGTGTTTAATTTATGGCGAAAACTCTCAGCATTTAACACCAGCAACAAAAGCTCGAATCGGTTTTTTAATAGAAGGCCATATTCAGTATGCATTTATGAATATCCATCAAATAGAAAAATTTTACTCAGGTTTTTATAAACGGTGGGACAAGGAACCATACTGGGAATTAATGTCGAAACTAAAGGTTGGCAAAAATCAAAAAATTTCTACCATGTCGTGTGGCCAGCGGTCGCAAGTCGCATTGGGGCTAATTTTGGCTCAAGACCCAGATTTATTAATTCTCGATGACTTTTCGGCAGGACTAGACCCTGGCTACCGAAGATTATTTATCGACTATTTACGAGAATATGCAAAAACTAAAAGGAAAACAATTTTTACTACATCACATATTATTCAAGACATGGAACGCCTGATAGACGATGTACTTATTATGGACTATAACAGGGTTTTAGCACAAAGAAATGTACATGAATTTATGCGCGATTTCAAGCAATTTTATTTTGAAGTTGAAGCCCCCGCAATAAACCTCTCTAATGAGGAATTTGTAGCCAATTTCGAAAAAATACATAACAAAATTGAAATTTACACTTATGAATCGGAAAAGTTTGTAAAAGGATATTTAAAGAAAAAAGGCATAGCTCATACAAATTTCAAAAAAATTGAAATGGGTTTAGAAGATGCATTTATTGGATTAACTGGAAAATATTAATTATGTGGAAATCCGTTGCTTATAAAGAATGGCTAAAAATCAGATGGTTTTTTATTTTATCAACCATATTTGGAGTTTTAGCGGTGGGCTATATTTTTCTGAAAGTTCAGTACGATTTTAAGTTCAACGACCCAAATAATTATTGGTATGTATTACTATTTATGAAGGTTAAATATTTTAGTATTCTAAAATTTGTACCACTTATAATTGGTTTTGCAGTTTCGGTAACTCAATATTTTCCCGAAACAGTGGATAAAAGAATTAAACTAACATTTCATTTGCCAATTAACGAAAATAAAATTTTACTAATTATGATGCTATTCGGAACAGCATGCTTACTTGCAAGTTCCACATTACTAACTTTAATATTTTATGTACTCAGCACAATATATTTTCCGGTAGATATAATTATACCGGCGTTAATTTCTATTACTCCGTGGCTTTTATCTGGATTTGCAATATATTATCTAGTTGCATTTATAATATTAGAACCTATGTGGAAATACCGTCTCTTTTATCTTGTTTTTGCTTCTGCCATTTTTCCAATTTTTTTAGAATCTTCGATTGCCGGCGGTTTTGCTCCAGTAAATATGTCGTTGGCAGTTTTGGTAATAGGATTAAGTATTTCGCTACTATTTTCGGGATACCGATTTAGGAAAGGAGAACAATAATTATGGTAAAACTAAGTAGGTATTTTTTAGTAGTTATCGCAGTTATTGGATTTGCGATAGTAATTCCAAAGTTTTATTGGATGGCATTTGAAAAACCCATTCGATCGCCATTTATAATGTGGAGTTGCATAGACAATGATTTTATGATTACACGCTCGGGCGATGGATTAAAACGAACATCAAGAAATCTTGAAAAAATAGGAGAAACTCTAACCAGAGAAGAGTACGAACAAAAACTTCCATTTCTTTATGTGCGACAGTTGTTAATGAACGGAACAATGCCAGATTCTATTAATGGTGTTGACATTGACACACACGACATTAGTCAGAGACGCACCACATTTCGGGTTCGCCCAAAAGAAATTCATTCGCCTTTACCAACTCTTTATCCACTCTTCGAATCACAGTCAAGACGAGCAAATCTGGAGATGCCAAAAGATTTTTTTAGGATAACCTGGAGAATGGAATTTATAGATGCAGAATCGAATAAAATTAACGAAGAAAAAAGTCGGATGTTTTCGGCAGTGTTATATAAACGAGGTTTTAAGTTTCCGGCAAAATCAATAAACGGGTTACCAACAACCCGCAAATCGTGCGACGAAGGCTATTTAGTTATAGATTCAAAAGATCAGCTTTTTCATGTAAAAATGATTGAGGCAAAACCTTTCGTCGAAAAAGTAAAAATACCAAACGGTCTTAAATTCAAATTTATTAAATGTGTAGATTTTAATACTAAATTATTCTATGCGTACCTATTTTCAACCGATAATCATTTGTATATTTTAACTCAATACGATTACGAATTAATAAAATTCCCGATAGAAAATATTAATCCCGAATTAAACGAAATAAAAATATATGGCGATTTATTTAATTTCAATATTATTTCGGTTGGCGTTGGTTTTTTGAAATCGGATATTTTAGATAGAGATTACAAATTAGTTGACCAATATTCAGAAACATGGGAAGTTATTGATGAACAGATTGAAGGTAAAGTTGCCAAATTTCTATTCCCTGCAGAAATTAAAATGACAAATAAAAAATCAGACTTTATTAAGTTTAATGTCGAGACAAATAAACCTTTTAACTGGCTAATTTTAAGCTCGATACTTGCTATTATTCATTTTATAATTCTGAAACGAGGAAAAGATAAATTGACAAAACATGTTATTGATTTAGGAATTATTGCACTTACTGGAATTTTTGGATTTATTGCCGTAAATATTTTTCCAAATAAGTTTTATGATTAAAGTATTGCACGTTGACAACACAGATTCAACTAATAAATACAGAGAACTATTCAGTGAAAATCTGTATAATATACGTGCCAGTTATTCGTGGTATTTTTTAACTTCGCATAAATTGCAAATAGATGGATTACAACAAAATAACAATAAATTTTACACCTTTTCAAGAGTGGCTTCGTGATGTGTTAACAGCACAATTAGGAGAAATAGGGTTCGAAAGTTTTGTTGAAACTGAAACTGGTTTCGAAGCATTTATCGCAACAAGAAATTACAACCATCAAAGTTTTAACTTGGTGTTGAATGAGTTTCAGGAAGACTTTACTTTTACTGTTTCCAACGAGATTATTAAAAGTAAAAACTGGAATGAAGTCTGGGAAAAGAACTATTTCAAACCATTAGTAATTGCTGACAAATGTGTGATTAGGGCTCCATTTCATACCGATTACCCAAAAGCTAAATACGAAATAATAATTGAACCAAATATGGCTTTTGGCACTGGAAACCACGAAACTACATCATTGGTAATTGAATCGATTCTAGAAAATAACATGGAAGGAAAATCGGTTCTCGACATGGGTTGCGGAACAGGAATTCTTGGAATTCTTGCATCAATGAAAGGTGCAAAAAAAATTACTGCAATAGATATTGATGAGTGGTCGTTTAATGGTGCAAAAGAAAATGCAGCTCTTAATAATATCAAAAATATAAACGTAAAATTAGGTGATGCAAGTTTATTGGTAATTGAAAAATATGATGTAATTTTTGCCAACATTCACAAAAATGTTTTGCTTAATGACATGCAAACTTATATTGAAAATCTTCAAAAAAATGGGATGCTAATAATGAGTGGCTTTTACACTGATGATATTACGGATATTAAAACCAAGGCCGAAAGTTTGGGAATGAAAGATGCAGGATTCAAATCAAAAAATAATTGGGTTGCACACTCTTTTCAAAAAGATTTTTAATGGATTTAATAATAAAATACTTCATCTCAAATTTTGAAAATTTATCAGATTCTGATATCGATTTAAAGATCATTCAACGCATAAACAAACTAAATCGCAACCACCGTTCTGTTTTAAGAAATGAGCTTTTTGAAAGAGGAAAAATTTTCGAAAAATCGGAAAATAGTAAACAAATTACACATTGGTTACAAACCTGTTTCCAACTTGTAGATAAATATAGTTTTCGATTTAACAATGTCTATTTTAGTCCCGGGCTCGAAATTAAAAAGACCATTGAAACGATACTAAAAGAAGCTAGTTCGTCGGTTGATTTATGCGTTTTTACAATAACCGACAATGAACTTGCCAGACAAATTATTGCCTGCCACCAACAAAGAGTTAAGGTTAGAATTATTACTGACGATAACAAAGTAAAAGACAAAGGGTCTGAAATATTTAAATTGAAAAGGGCAGGTATTTCAATAAAAATTGACCATTCTCATTATCACATGCACAATAAATTTGGAATAATAGATAACCGCATTGCAATTACCGGAAGTTTTAATTGGACATACACTGCCACAAAACACAATCAGGAAAATTTATTAGCTACTTCTAATTTCGATATTGTTGATCAGTACCAAAATGAATTCGAAAGACTTTGGAAAGATATGTTTGATTTTTAATAATCTATTTCAAACCTTTTTTTCAAAATAATATCGTAAAAATGATGAATTCTAATTTTTATTTTTCTGCTTTTAAATTGACTCGTTACGCGGAATTTCCCAAATTTCCAAATCGCGAATATTTTTCCCGTCGATAGTAAAACGCAGAGCTGTACAAACCTTATGAAATCCTGTGTTGCCCGCAGCTCCGGGATTCATGTGCAAAAAATCTAGTTTCTTATCGTAAATAACTTTTAAAATATGCGAATGACCACTGATAAAAATATCGGGCGAATTAGTATAAATATCTGGTTTTACGTAACGTTCATATCTCCCCGGATAACCTC
>DAOVTY010000263.1 GCA_030632865.1 Bacteroidota bacterium | reverse complement strand
TGTAAAAATTAATTACAACACAACAATTGGTAAAGACATTACACTCGAAAAACTGAACGAAGATTACGATGCAGTATTTGCTGGAACAGGTTTGCATCTCGGACGAAGTACCCGAATTGAGGGAACTGACCACGAACATGTTTACCAGTCTATAGAATTACTGCGTAAATTAACTGATGGAGAAGAGATTCACGTCCCGGAGAAAATTGTAGTAATAGGTGGTGGTAATGTTGCAATGGATATTACACGTTCGTTAGCAAGATTGCAAAAAATTAAATATGGTAAAGTACAGGTTATTGCAACCAGTCTAGAAACCGAAGATAAAATGCCTGCCGACCGCGAAGAGGTTGTTGAAGCACGCGAAGAAAATGCCGTTGTAAATCCTGGTTGGTCGCCACAACGAATTGAAATTAAAGATGGTAAAATAAAAGGGCTTCATGTAGTTCAATGTTTGTCATTGTTCGACGAAACTGGTAACTTCAACCCACAGTGTAACATGAAAAATGAGAATTTCTTTGAAGCCGATATGGTTGTAGAATCAATAGGTCAGGGAATGGATTTAAGTTACATTACCGAAACTACAAAAGAGCACCTCGAAATGGGGCCGCGCGGACGAATTAAAGTGGACGACTATTTCCAAACTAGTGTGCCATGGTTATTTATGGGTGGAGACACTATTCAAGGGCCCGATGTAATTCATGGAATTGCAAATGGACACAAAGCTGCTTTAGGTATTGATAAATTTTTGTTTAAAGAATAAAATATATAGCATGGATATTTCAACAAATTATATGGGATTAAAGCTGAAAAGCCCCATAATTGTAGGTAGTTGTTCCTTAACTGAAAATATAGAAAATTCTATTGCTTACGAAAAAGCAGGTGCAGGAGCTATTGTTTTAAAATCACTTTTCGAAGAACAAATTCTGCACGATGTTGACGAACAGCGTTTAAATAATATTTATGGCTCGTTTAACGATCAGGAATATTATGCCATGTATTTTAGCAAAAAGCATAACCTAACTCAATATACCAATCTCATAAAAAAGAATAAAGAGGCACTTGATATTCCTGTAATTGCAAGTATTAATTGTGCTACATCTGACGAGTGGATTTCGTATGCTAAAATGATTGAAGATGCTGGTGCAGATGCTTTAGAAGTAAACTTGTTTTTGCTTCCAGCAGAAATAGATATTACCGGAGTTCAAAAAGAAAATATTTATTTTGATATTATTGAAAAAATAGGTGAGGCAATTACAATTCCCTTTTCACTAAAAATTAGCTACTATTTTTCGGGACTTGCTAATTTTGTTCACCGTATTTCTAAAACAAAAGCATCGTCGGTTGTGCTGTTTAATAAATTCTACAGCCCCGATGTTGATATTGAAACAGAAAAAGTTGTTTCGGGAAACGTACTTAGTTGCAAGGAATTAAACACAATGACGATACGTTGGATTGGAATTTTATACGATAAAGTTGATATTGAATTTACAGCGTCGCGTGGAATTTTTACCGGTGAGCAGGTAATTAAAAATCTATTAGTTGGAGCTCAAACTATTCAGATAGTATCTGCTGTTTACGAAGATGGCGCAGATGTAATAAAGTCGATGACACACACTTTAAAAGATTGGATGTTTAGGCACAATTATAAGAGTATTGACGAGTTTCGTGGAAATGCCAGTCAGAAAAATATTAAAAAACCAGTACTTTATGAGCGTACACAGTTTATGCGCTATTTTTCTGATGCGAAATATAAGTAGGGTTTATATTCTCAATTGAAAATTACAAATAGATAATATTTAAACCCGATTCATCAGTTTACGAATCGGGCTTTTTATTTTTGAAATTTGATAAACTAATTTTTATTCGCATATTGGCGGCTAATTATTCCCAATTCCATTTTTTAATCCAACCAACTAAAACTATTTTTACACCTTCAATTAAAAATAATAACATGTCAAAAATATTGGTAATAGACGACGAAAGAAGTATCAGAAATACATTAAAAGATATTCTGGAATACGAAAAATATGAAGTTGACTTGGCTGAGGACGGAAATAAAGGTATCGAGAAAGTTAAAAATGCAGAGTACGATATTATTTTATGCGATATTAAAATGCCGGGTTTAGATGGAATTGAAGTTTTAGAGCATTTAAACAAAATAGCTCCCGACACACCGGTTGTAATGATTTCGGGCCATGGGAATATTGATACTGCAGTTGATTCTATTAAAAAAGGAGCATTCGATTATATAGAAAAACCGCTAGACTTAAACCGGTTGCTGATTACTATCAGAAACGGTATGGATAAATCAAATCTGGTTACCGAAACAAAAATTCTTAAAAAGAAAGTCAATAAGAAATATGAGATTATTGGAGAATCTAAAGCTATTAAAAGTATTATTGAAATGGCTGACAGGGTTGCTCCTACCGATGCACGGGTTTTAATAACAGGAGCAAATGGATCGGGAAAAGAACTGATCGCAAGAAGAATTCACGAGCAAAGTAATAGATCAACGGGGCCATTTATAGAAGTAAATTGCGCTGCCATTCCCTCCGAATTAATTGAAAGTGAACTATTTGGTCACGAAAAAGGAGCTTTTACTTCTGCAATAAAACAGCGTAAAGGGAAATTTGAACAAGCTAACGGCGGCACACTTTTTCTAGACGAAATTGGTGACATGAGTTTATCGGCACAGGCGAAGGTTCTGCGCGCTTTACAAGAGAGTATTATTACTCGTGTTGGCGGCGACAAACATATTAAAGTTGATGTCCGTATTGTTGCAGCAACCAATAAAAATATATCGAAAGAAATTTCAGAAAGAAATTTCCGTGAAGATTTGTACCATCGATTAAGTGTCATATTAATTCACGTACCATCGTTAAACGAGCGATTAGAAGACATTCCATTGTTGTCAGATCACTTTATTAAACAAATATGCGATGAGTATGGAATGCCTAAAAAAACAATTACTAGCAAAGGGTTAAAAGAGTTACAAAAAATTAGTTGGACAGGTAATATCCGCGAATTCAGAAATGTAATTGAACGGTTAATTATTTTATGTGATAGAGAAATTTCTGATACAGATGTATTAAAATTTGCTGCCCCTTTAAAATAATTTCAAAAATTCAAAAACATCTTTTCATTTTCGTTGTTAGTTTAATTGTACCCATTTTTAGTTGAAGGGTTACAAATTTGTGTGGTAAAAATTTAGGCCTCTGCTCACGGAAGAGAATTTGTCATGGTGTATTACTATTTTTCCTCCTAGGAAAAATATATTTTCCGTTTTCAGAGGCTTTTAAATTAGCTTAAAAAAAATAACTCTTACAATTTTACTTTCAGTAAGTAAAAAAACAAATTCATAATTATATAAAGGAAAATTATTAACGCAATTCCGTACATGCTAAAAATTATTAGCAAAGCAAATGAAATAGATAAAAACAGGTAACGATACCAATTATCTTTCAAATTGAAAGATTTTGGTTTAAGCGAAAACATAGGCATTGTTATTACCATCATCCCCGACATAAAAACACCCATTATTACAAGGTTTGTAGTTGAATATAAAATCTGCAAAATATCCTGATATCTAGGGAGCTCAAGAATTAATCCAAGCGAAGCCCAAAATAGCCCGTTTGCAGGAATTGGAAGTCCTCTGAAAAATGGCTCATCGGTGGGGTTTGCATTAAAGAGTGCAAGCCTGATTGCTCCAAAAACAGGCACTAAAAATGCAGAGAACAGAATTAACCATTCGTACCAGTTTGCACCAATTTCGTAAATAGGTTGATTTGTACCGAAAAGTGAAAACTCTAATAAAGTAAAAAGAATGGCTCCAGGAGCAACTCCAAAAGAGACAACATCGGCAAGAGAGTCAAGTTGCTCGCCAACATCTGAATAGGCATTTAAAAGACGTGCCATAAATCCATCGAAAAAATCTAAAATAGCAGCTACACATATAAAAATACCTGCCCAAATTAGATGACCATCAATAGCAAATATTGTGGCCAACACACCCGACACAATATTTAGGGAAGTTATGAAGTTTGGTATTTGTGCAATTACTTTTTTCATTATTTTTTCACCTGATTGATTTTTTGCAACACTTAAAATGTTGCTACCACAGTTCTTTAACCAAATAAATTTATAATGGTTACAACGTTAATTAGTGGGCCAAGGGGAAGAAAAAGATCGACTCTCGAAC
>DAOVTY010000159.1 GCA_030632865.1 Bacteroidota bacterium | reverse complement strand
TAAAAGAAAAAGGGAATAAACTTTATATACCTCTACTTTTCGATTTATTAAATTCGAATCCTAAAACGGAGATCGTTAAGGAAATAAGTCTATTATTAGCAACAATAAAAGATAAAGAGACGATTGAAAATTTTATTGAAGCCATTACCAACGAAAAGTATAAATCTATTCGAAAAACAATTTTAACAACTTGCTGGCAAAACGGATTGGATTTTAGCAGCTATTTGCCAATTTTTGTAGATATAATAGTAAATGACAATTGGGAAAATGCTTTTGAGGCTTTTACTATTATTGACAATATGGAACACCTTCCGGAAGAAAAAATAGTTAAACAAAGTATAATAAAAATTGAAGATGAGATGGAAAATGCAACCGAGCAAAAAGCATATTTCCTACAAGAGATTCTGTCTAAATTTGGATAAAACAATTATCACCTTACATTTTTTACATGTTACCGTTTCAATAATTGAAATTTAATAAATGAAGTTGCTGTAATTTACTATTTTTGCCAACCTTAATATTGATTTTAAATTAATGAACCGTAGGTTATTCATTCTTCTTTTAATTTTTATTCCTGAATTCCTCCATGGCCAAGACCCCGGTTTTTCACAATTTTATGCCAATCCAATCTATTTAAATCCTGCATTTACGGGTACAACAGAGTTGCCCAGAGCTGTAGTTAATTATCGCAACCAGTGGCCTCAAAAGGGAGCTACATATACGACATACTCTTTATCTTACGACCAACTTTCAAAAAAAATGAATACTGGTTTTGGATTTCAAGTATATCACGATAAAGAATTAAATAATATTATAAACACAACTTCTGCTGCATTTTCATACTCGTATCATTTAAAATTTAACCATGCAAGTTTTATGACATTGGGTTTACAAGCAGGTGTAGTATTAAAACAATTTAATGTAAGCAGCCTTATTTTTCCATCTGAAATTAATCAATTAAGTGGAGTTGCGACAGGAATATCTGCTGTCGAATATTCTGATGAGCAGAAACTTTACAACGATTTTGCAGTAGGTGCTGTGGGACAGCACAACGACCTATTCTGGGGAGCCAGTGTACACCATTTAAACCAACCAAATGAATCGATGATTGAAGGTGACCTAAAAGGGAAACTACCAATGAAAGTTACAATTCATGCAGGCACTAGGTCGAGAAAATTACACCACGGACTATTATCGCGCGAATTTACGCTTTCACCAAATGTTATTTATCAGCAACAGGGTAGTTTTAAACAGCTAAACCTTGGGATTTACATGATTGAAAAATCTTTTCTGTTTGGTGGTTGGTATCGCAACAACATCGATATCAGACCAGATGCATTAATTGCACTGATCGGTTTTGCACGAGAAAAATTTCAGTTTGGGTATAGTTTTGATTTTACACTCTCTAAACTTTCCAATTATAGCCACGGCTCACACGAAATATCTCTTACCTTTTTTATAGGAAATAAAGGAGAAAGCAGTATGAAAGATAGGTTGTTAATTCCAATGATTTAAAACAGAAGGGTTACAGTTCCTTGTTGTTTGTGCTTTTCACCACGAAAATCGAGATATTGAATTACCCATGTATAAACTCCAGCTGGGGCAAAATTATCATTTTTCATTTTTCCATCCCAACCATGTTCCTGACTTTGTGATTCAAAAATTACTTCTCCCCAACGATTAAATATTAACAATTGATACCCGTCATTCGCTATTCCCAACGAGTAAATGCGAAACTCTCGATCTTCATCTAAAGTAGCATTTGGCGAAAATGCTGTTGGTGGAAATAATTTATCGAATGCTACTGCAACTTGTCGAATTGTAGTATCGGTACAACCAAAGTCGTTAAATGCAGATAGTTTTACATCGAAAAAACCCATCGCAGTAAAACTGTGCTCAGGATTAATTTCATTGGATATCAAACTACTATCTCCAAAATTCCACTCATAAAAAGTAGCATTCTCGCTTACATTTTCAAATTGAATGAGAGGATTGCTAATTGTAACAGCCTCTGGGGTTGGAATAAAACTTGCCACTGGTTGAGGAAATGCAAATACTCCTTCTGTAAAAATTACAGTATCAGAACAACCAGTTGTTGACGAATTACCTATTAAATTAATATCAAACTTTTTGCCGGGTTCCGAAAATACATTATAAACTTGATTTCCAATTGCCGAGTTTCCATCACCAAAATGCCAACTATATTCCACATCATCTACCAAGTCTGTAGAAGTAGTATTGAATTCAACTTCTAAAGGAACGCAACCTTCCACATCGCTTTGTACAACATTAAAAATTGGTTTTCTTGAAAATATTCTTGAAAAGTAATCGGTTTCGCAGCCAAATTCAGAAACCACTTGAATTCCTATTTCTACAGTTGGTTGAGAACTTCTCTTAAACTCAAATGGCCCAGCTGAATTTTGAGGATCCTGCAAAATTTCATCGGGCAAAAATCCTGTTAAATCCCAATTATATAAATCATTTTCATTTCCCGATCCTGTGTAAAATACTGTAGCTTGTTCTGAATAACATATATTTTCTTCAAAACTCAAATCGAGAGAAGGAATTGGATGAACCGTAACTGCATTATTTAAAATGCCAATATTTTCACACCCTTCAACAGAAATAACAGTTAATTTTACATCGAAATTTAGATCTGAAACTCCGCTATTTAAGTAAATGTGAGATGGTTTCTCTACGAAAGCAGAATCGCCATCACCAAAATCCCAACTGTATTCATCAATGTCCTCCACATCCGAATTTCCAAATTTCACGCTTAATGGTGTACAACCTTCGGCATTCTCTTCAACCCAAAAATTCATTGCAGGAGTTACGTTTACCCCAACTGTAAAAGAGTCAACACAACCTTGCTCGTTTACAATTAAACCCACGGTTCTATCTCTCAATCCATATCCAAGAGGAATCATAATTTCTGTCAAATCATTTCCGCTTGCAAAAACAGAGTCGTTTGTAAGCCAAGAAAACAGAGCAGGTTCTATTGTATTTCCTGTAAAGCTCAAATCCAAATTGTAACCTTGGCATTTTTCTTCATCCAATAAAAAATTTGCTTCTGGTTGGTTATGAAACTCCATATTAAATGTATCCAAAAACCCACAATTATGTACGTCAATAACTTCCATTTCAAAACTATAGACTCCAAATTTATCAACTACAATTGTAGGCGAAAGAGTATTTGCATCGATAATATTTGCTTTCGAATTTATTGAAAACAGGTTTGTAGATGCTTCTCCATTTTCAAAAGACATTTTTATTTTATTCTGTTTACGACCACACACCAAAGTATCTAATTCGCTATAATCTAATGTTGGTAGAATACTCCATTTTACACGCGTGCTATCTTCGCTCTTACAAGCAAATTCATTAGTAAGTTTTACAGAGTACCAACCTTCGTTTGATACTGTAATAGTTGAAGTTGTATCCAAATTTTCCCATAAATAAGATGTATGTTCTCCCGGGTTTAATTCAATAGAAGCTCCCTCGCAAATAATATTTTCATAATCCCAAATATAAATAGGAATTGGATTTACATTCACTTTAAAATCTGCTGAATCGACACAAAAGTCGAGTTGCCCAATAACTCTATAATTAGTTGTTTTATTTGGCGAAACTATGGGACTAGAAACTGTAATTGAGTTAATTTCTTCATCAGGCATCCATAAGTAACTATATGCTTCAGATGTTTCAAAATTCAGTTCTTGACTCTCTCCCTGACATATTTCAAACTCTCGTTCATCAGAAAAAGCAATTTTGCTCACTTTTATTGTGGCAGTTGCCGAGAGTTTTAAATCGGGCTCTCCATCCATACCTCCAAATTCAACAATAAAACCTTGTGAACGATAATATTCCGAGTTAGGTCCATCACCAGCATTTCCTAAATCATTCCATGATTTTGCAGGTTTATTGGGGTTTTGATTAATATGGGCAAAATCTTCGTCACCAGCATTATTTGGTTCGGTTCCTGTAGCCCAATTAGAGTATTCATTGTTTATGCGAGACCCGTTAACACCTCCCCGCCAAAACAAAGTGCCGGCTTCTGGCCCAGTTACCCATTTCCAGTCTCCTTCTGTCTCTTCGTCCGATGCTCCAATCCAACCAATTCCATCAATTTTAGTCCAAATAAAATTATTTTCATCCGAAGAAGTAATTGTTGCCAAATAACCTTGCAACCCGTAATACGACATTGAATCAGCTAAAACTTTTGCCTCTTTCCAGGTAACATCCAACTTTTCGATGTACCGGTAAAAATGTTTAGTTGATGGCAAATAATCGGCATCTAATAAACTGATGGTAAATGTTCTGGTATCGAGATTGGGGACTGTTGCAACGTTCTTATAATATACTTTACGAATTGCTGCCTGATACTCTTCTGCCGAACCAATACCTTTTATTTCAAGATATCCATAATAATTAACCCAACTATATTTAAATCTGGGGTCTTCGTCGTAAACTAAAACATCTTCGTCTCGCTTATAGTTAACCACCGATATTTTCATCCCTTCACTATCCTCATTTATATCAATATCGCTAATTAATATCTCGGGAGAAATCAAAACTGAATCGTTGCAATAGTGGAGTGTGTCGTTATCAGGATTTATAATTTGGGGAACTTGTGCAAAAACTGAACTGAAATTTAAAGCTACAAATAGTAGGGGCAAAATAAATACCTTTCCGCTTTTACACATTAATATAACTATTTTCTGTTAGAAAAATATTTCATAAACTGTGAGCGTTCGTACATTAACGGATCTGGAATATTTTTGTATGAAAGACGTCCTCGAAAATCTTCAATCTTTTTAAAATTCCACTTATTCATAAATTTAGAAAATTCATCAATAATTTCGGTAATAACCCCCGAACCATTTAAATAAAGAGTTGAACAAAGTTGGGTAACTTGCGCACCGGCTAAAATTTGTTTGATAGCCGCGCTACCATCATGAATTCCGGTTGAAGCAGCGATATCGAGTTGATGAACTTTTGAAGATACCAAGCCAACCCAACGCAAAGTTTTACGAACATCGGCAGGCGAACTAAATATTTCTGAAGAGGTAAGTTCCAGAGTATCTAAATTTATATCGGGTTCGTAAAACCTGTTAAACATTACAATTCCGCTTGCACCATTTGCTAAAAGCTTATCGGCCATTCCAACAATATTACTGTGATATAAACCAAATTTCACCGACACTGGAATTGAAATATCGCTCTTTACTTTCCTCAGTATATTTATATATAACTGTTCAACCACGCCCGGTTTTTCACCCCTGTCTGTAGGCACATAGAAAATATTCAATTCAATTGCATCGGCACCGGCCTCCTCAAAATCTTTTGCAATGGTAGTCCATTCATCAGACGATACGCAATTTACACTTGCAATAATCGGAATATCAACAGCTTTTTTAGCCTCTTGCAACAATTCAAGATGTTTATTAATTGTATTGTCGCGCAAATAACTTTTTAAATAATCCTCGGCCTCGGGATATCCCATATTCTGCTGGTCTTTTTCCAACATACTCGTCACTTCATTATTTATCTGCTCCTCAAAAACAGATTTCAAAACTACAGCACCAATACCGGCTTTCTCTAGTTCAACAATTTTCTCTACTGAACTTGTTAATCCTGAACTTGCTGCTACTAAAGGATTTTTAAGTTTTAATCCTAAATATGTTGTTTCTAAATTTGCCATCACCTTAAGTTTAAAGTTATATGTTTAAAGTTTAATAATTCCTTGCTCCAAAAATTTTACTGCCAACACGAATTAAAGTACTGCCCTCTTCAACTGCAATCTTAAAATCGTGCGACATTCCCATGGAAATCTCCGTAAATATTTCTGAGTTGGAAAAGTATTCATTTTTCAGCAAATTAAAAATATTTTTTAGCGTGCTGAACTCTTTTTTGATCTGATTTATATTGTCGGTATTTGTAGCCATTCCCATAACGCCGGCAATTGCAACATTATTCAATGTCACAAATTCTTCCGATTCCAAAATTGTTTTAGCTTCATCAATTAACAATCCAAATTTTGTCGACTCTTCAGCAATATGAAATTGCAACAAACATTTTACAACCCTATTATTTTTTTGTGCTTCTTTATTAATTACTTTCAATAATTTAAGCGAATCAACCCCGTGAATTAAGTGAATAAACGGAGCAATAAATTTTACTTTGTTAGATTGTGGATGACCAATAAAATGCCATTCAATATCTTTGGGTAACTCCTCTTGTTTTTTCACCAAGTCCTGAACTTTATTTTCGCCAAAAATTTTATGTCCTGAATTATATGCATCCAAAATATCTTCGTTGGGCTTAGTTTTTGAAACTGCAACCAATTTCACTTGAGCAGGAATATTTTGTTTTATCTCTGCAATTTTATTTCCAATATTCATCTGCGGTAAAATTAAAAATTATGATGGGATTAAGTGATGATATTAGCACAATTTATTCGCACCAAAAAATTATATCTTTGCAAAGATAAAATGCAAAAGTCGAAACAGATAATAGATAAATTAAACTCCCTTGGAAAAAAAGGTGAACCATTTATTTTTATTATTGATTTTGAAGGAGATACGCCTTTAATTTTTCATCCTAATGAAACGGAACACATATTATGGGAAACTCCTGAAAATTCAAATTATAATAAACCCATAATTAACAAGCAAATCTCAGAGTGGAAAATTAAACCAGTTTTGTTCGATACGTATCAAAAAGGGTTTCAATTAATTCAAAACCATATTAACAACGGCGATACATATTTGCTGAATTTTACGCAACCTACCTATATTGAAACTAATTTAAATTTAGAGGATATTTTTCATCTAAGTTCAGCCACTTATAAAATTTATTTAAAAAACAGTTTTGTATGTTTTTCGCCAGAGACTTTTGTAAAAATTGATAATGGCAAAATTTCGTCGTACCCAATGAAAGGTACAATCGACGCAACAATTGACAATGCAAAAGAGATTATAATGAACGACTCGAAAGAGTTGGCTGAACACAACACAATTGTTGATTTGATAAGAAATGATTTGAGTTTGGTTGCCAAAAATGTTACTGTGGAAAAGTTCAGATATTTGGAACAAATAAAAACTAACAGAAGCGATTTATTACAAGTAAGTTCGAAAATTACGGGAGATTTACCCTCAAATTATGCTGAAAACATTGGTAATATAATTTATACAATGTTGCCCGCAGGTTCAATTTCGGGTGCACCAAAAAAGAAAACAGTTGAAATTATAAAGAATACAGAAAAATATAAACGTGGATTTTACACTGGCATTTTCTGCTATTTCGATGGCAAAAATTTGGATAGCTGTGTACTAATT
>DAOVTY010000051.1 GCA_030632865.1 Bacteroidota bacterium | reverse complement strand
TTTCAATATTTGACAAATCACCCCACTCTCCCATGTCCATAATAACTTTAATTGGCTCCCAGGTTTTTCCTCCATCAGTACTACGGTTCATACCAACATCAATATCTTCTTGCAAGTCGGTTGCACTATTTTTTCTGATGTCGTAAACAGCAATTAAAGTTCCATTATTTGTGGTTGCCAGTCCCGGAATTCTAAATGTATTAATACCATCGTCGTTATGCTTTCGTAAAGCAATTCCCAATTTTTTTGGAATAGTTGGCGAAACAATTTCAGGAATAATTTCTTTTCCATCAATCTTCAAACTCAAACAATTTGCACTCAGATTATTTAAAATATTGGCCTGTTCTTTCAGTTTAAACGAGACCCAAAAATTGTTAGTTCCTTCATTCAACTTCTGCTTTCCATCAATTTGTAATTTCCGACTAATATTATCTGTACCTCCAAAATGAAAACCGTCGTGCAAAAATGGCTTGTCTTCGGTAAAATAAACCTCAACCAATTCAATATCGTTTTTAATATCAGTGCCATTAATTTCAATTTCAACACTTTGCAACAAAACAGGGTCTTTAAAACCTATTGTTTTAATTTCAATTTGAAATACATTATTGATATTTTTCGACTTTAAAATAGGAGTTTGGAATTGATGAATGACAACTGAATCAACCTTCATGCTTTTTGAAGAAACAGAATTTACCTGTATAAAAAGAAAAAATAAAATTATTGAAGTATGTTTAAATGACAACATTGAAAATATATTTTGGTGATACTAAATTATAAACTTAAAATTATGATTAAAACTGCAAAAGCGTAAATCCAAAGGTAAAAGGAGTAAGCTCCGGCCCCTTGTTTTCTTTGTAAAGAGTAGTTAATTCGTAGGTTGCAAAAACATTTATCCAACGATAACCAGCCCGAAACATTAATGCATATTTAAAATTTTGTAATGAATAATGATCTGGAACTTTTAACTTTTCTTTCTGGTCGGCTTTATATTTAATTTTTGTGTGGCTGCCCAATCTATAACTCAGAAATAATCCGGTTGATAAATAAAGTCTATTTTTATAATTGTTAATTGGAATTTGAAATTCAGTAAGCAAAGGCATTGTTATTGAAAAAATCGACAATTTTGATTTTTGATTTTCGTGATAATTTAACACTTTAGGTACTATTACATCATTTGATAATCGCTCAATTGTTGTGTTTTGATCGAGCTGGTAGTTTTGAAACTGTACACCTAAACCAGTAACAAAACCAATTGTATTTCGGTTATGTTGTAACCCAATACTTTGCTGAATAACATTTATATAAACTGAATTGGAACGTAAAACATCATTATCCATAAAATTAGAATCGTACCCACTATAGTCTTTATTCAAAAAAGTATTAAAACCCAAATCGATTCCAGCCCAGTGCCCAGTGAATTTATCTTGCCAAAAATTAAAGCCGTTTTGCGTAACTTCTCTGATATCAATTTTACGAAGAATTTTTTCGGGATTTTCATCAATAGCAATAATAGTATCTGTTTCTTGAGCAATAAGAGTTACAAATGTTGAAACGAATAAAAAAGATGTAACAACAAGATTCAGAAAATATTTATTTGATTTCGATGACATAGCAAAAATTAAATATTCGGCTTAAGATAAATATTATTGTTTAACAAATTTAAGAGATAAGAGTTGAATTTATATTGAAAATGCTGTTAAAAATAAAAAATAAAACTCAAACAAGCTTTTTTGCTGAAATTATGATTTAAGTTAAGATTGTGAAGCAAAAGTTATAAACGCCTGAATTTCATTTTAAAAGAGTACCTTTGCGCCCATTATTTTAGAAAAATTTGAATGACATTATTTAAAGAAATGGGTCTCAGCACCGAAATTCAATCGGCAGTTGAAGAGCTCGGATTTGAGCAACCCACACCAATTCAGGAAAAAGTAATTCCTTTTTTATTAGAAAACGAGCAAGACATGGTTGCTCTGGCGCAAACCGGAACCGGCAAAACTGCCGCTTTTGGGTTACCAATTATCCAACAAGTTGATACTAATCAAAGATCTATACAATCTTTAATTTTAAGTCCAACACGTGAGCTAGCAATGCAAATTGCAAACGACTTAAAAAAGTATGCAAAAAATATTAAAAAGCTCAAAATTGCTGTAGTTTACGGTGGTTCCGATATTCGTACACAAATTAGCGAACTCGACCGTGGACCTCAAATTGTAATAGGAACTCCGGGGCGAACACTCGATTTAATAAAACGCAGAAAACTGAGAGTAAACGAAATTCGTTGGGTTGTTCTCGACGAAGCAGACGAAATGCTTTCGATGGGCTTTAAAGACGATTTGGATGCAATTCTGGAAAATTCTCCAGATGAGAAACAGACTCTTCTGTTTTCGGCAACCATGCCGCGAGAGATTGTTGCAATCTCGAAAAAATATATGACCGATATTTTTGAAATTTCGGCAGGAAGAAAAAATATGGGAGCCGAAAATGTGGAGCACCACTATTATTTGGTTCATGCTAAAGACCGTTACATGGCATTAAAACGTGTAGCAGATATAAACCCAAATGTTTACGGAATTATTTTTTGCCGTACCCGTGCAGAAACAAAAGATATTGCAGATAAACTGATGCAAGACGGTTACAACGCAGATGCTCTGCACGGCGACCTTTCACAAGCACAGCGCGACCATGTTATGGCACGTTTCCGTGGTAAACATTTGCAAATGCTGGTTGCTACCGATGTGGCTGCACGTGGATTAGACGTAAACGATCTTACACACGTAATTAATTACAACTTACCCGACGACCCCGAAATTTATATCCATCGTAGCGGACGTACAGGGCGTGCCGGGAAAAAAGGGATTTCGGTTGTATTAATTCACATGCGCGAGAAAGGGAAACTAAAGCAAGTAGAAAGAGCAGTAAATAAAAAGTTCACTAAAAAAGTTGTTCCGTCTGGGATAGAAATTTGCGAAAAGCAGATGCTTAGTTTCATCGACAAAGTTGAAAAAATTGAGGTGAACGACGAGCAAATTGCTCAATTTATGCCGGTAATTTATAAAAAACTGGCGTGGCTCGAACGAGAAGAACTAATAAAACATTTCGTGTCGGTTGCATTTAACCGCTTTCTGACATATTACGAAAATGCGCCCGACATAAATGTTGACGAATCTAATTATAGCGATAGAGATTCCAGGCGTGGAGACAGAGACAGAGGAAGACGTGGAGACAGAAATGACAGAGGAGGGCGCGACAGAGACAGAGGAAGACGTAGCGACAGTAGAAGCAGAGGAGAAAGATATGATAGAGGCGGACGCAGTGACAGAGGAGATAGTGACAGAGGAGATAGAGGTGGAAGAGGAGGATACGAATTTTCGAGATTCTTTTTCAATATGGGGAAAAAGAATGGAATTAGTAAACGCACAATTATCGATTTGATAAACCAAAATATGCCGGGCAAAAGTGTGGAAATAGGAAACATTGAAGTGCTTAAAGGATTCTCGTTTTTTGAAATTGACAAAAAATATGAAAGAGAGATTACAAGTGCCTTTAAAAGTGCTACTTACAAAGGGCAACGCGTTGGGATAGAAATTGCAGGAAAAAAGAAATAATCTAAATATTTTTTTAGAGGAAAGCTGTTAAATTTATTTTTAGCAGCTTTTTTTTGTGAAAAATACGTGAATTATATTTGGTTTAATTTGACGGTGATGGCTATAAAATCAAATAAACTTATAATATCCTATTCATGCGAATCAAGGGTTGAATAATCGATTAACAGTATATTTCAACCCTTGATTCGCATTATTCCTTTGAAATTAAAAGTACCTCTATTTTTTGTTCTGATTATCTTTTTACCACTTTCTGCTCAAAAGTAACTTTAGAAGTTTCTATTTGAATAATGTAAATACCTGCTGAAAATAGAGACAAATTGAATTTAGAAATATCTCCTCTAAATTCAGTTATTAGTGTTCCCTCTGCCGAATAAAGTTTTGTAGAAATAAGTTGCTGATTGGCGGGGATAGAAACATAAACCTCATCTGAAAACGGATTTGGGTAAACTAAAATTTGCTGCGATATCGGGATAATTGAAACATTAACTACTTCTGCCGTTTTTGAAACTAACCAATAATCGGGGTCAATCTTTAAATCGGCAACTTTAAAACCCGGGTCAACAATAAACTCCTGATTATTTGTAGTATGAATTAATCTAAAATCGGCAGAATCAGTTTTATTGTTATTATAAACCCGCACCGGAACCGGCATTTCAAAAAAAGCAACCGATTGATGAGATGTTGTTTGAGAAAGTTCAATTTTTAATTCGTTAGTTTCAGTTAGTAAAAAATTAGCAGAGTAAACTGGAAATCCTTCGCCGTAAAACCAGTCGTCGAAGAATTCCACAAAAGTAGTGTCTCCTTCAGTTTCCATGTGTTTAATAAACTGATTTGTTCTTGCAAAACCATTGGCTATTTCTGGGTCGGAAAAATAACTTTGCATTCCGGCATAAAATTTATCATCACCCAAAATCCAACGTAACATGTGCAAAATATATGCACCTTTCGAATAAGAAAGACGCGGGCTAAATATCGTATTAATATCAGTAGTGTCTGTTACAAACACCGAACCATCGGGCTGACTAATAATCAAATTAACACTAGATTTTTTCCAAATGTCCCACCAATCATTTTCTAAATGCTCGTGTGCAACTCCGGTGAGATAAGATGCAAAACCTTCGTTCAACCAAATGTCTTGCCAACTTCCTAATGTAATATAATCGCCAAACCACTGGTGAGCTAGCTCGTGTGCAACAAGTCCAAAATTAAAATTATTCATAAAACTCATTGTTTGGTGTTCCATACCACCACCCCATCCAAATTGTGCGTGTCCGTATTTTTCTCTTGCAAATGGATATTCTCCAATCAATTCATTAAAAAGTGCCATAATTTCGACAGTTCGTGGAGTTTGCTTTTTTGCCGTTTCCAAATATTCAGGATAAACATAATTGAGAATTTCAATCTGGCGACTGTCATCTAATTCCAAAAAGTCGGAATAATTTACATAATTAGTAACCGAAATTGCCACCAAATAAGTAGCAATTGGAAAGCGATGTTTCCAGTGCATTGTTCGAAATTTATTACTAACAGTTTCAGAAACCAAAATGCCAATACTAGCTGTTCTGAACTCTTCGGGAGATGTTACAATAATGTCTATTGAATCTATTTTGTCAACTAGCGACTGCTTACACGGCCACCATTCCATTGCTCCGTACGGCTCTGACAAAGTCCATATATTGGGAATATTATTGTGCATTGTTTGCGAGAATGCCCCATATCCTGAATTGCCCGGATTACCTTGATAATAGATAGAAACAGAATCTAGTTGACCTTCGTTTAAACTATTGGATAACGTAATATTTATTTTATTTTGAGCTTGGTTGAAGGTTAGTTTTTGATTATTTTGAACAACGGAATCAGCCTTCAAAGAAGAAAATAGGTCGAATTCAATTTCATTTAAATTTTGAGTTTTACTTTTAAACCAGGTGGTTACAATTCCCTTAATAAAAAGTGTGTCGGGATCAATCTCCCACTCCATTCGCTGGTAAACAAAATCGGTTAAGTTGTAATTCTGACTCTCAACAAAAACCGCTTTGTTTGTAAAATTACTTTTCTCCTGAAAAGCAATCTTATCAAAAAAGTTAAAATTGGGTGTTTGTGCAAAAACTGAACTTACAATGACCCCAAATAATATTAACAAATTAACTTTTTTCATTCTCAAAAAACTCAATAAAAATGCTCCCAACAATCATAATTAGTCCAACTGTTTCAGCAATCCACGTACTCCAGATACATCTTTTAAATAGTATTTAGCTGCAGTAGTTTTTGTTCCAACTTTTACTGTAAACGCAGTTTCGGGCAACGAGTTAAATGTATATTCGTCGGTCCAATCATCACCAAGTGCAAGAATAAAATCAAATTCAGTATCGCCAATTTTATCGATGGCTGCTTTTCCTTTATTTATACCAGCATTTTTAATTTCAATTACTTTATCGCCATCCATAATTTCCAAATTCAAGTTGGCAATATAATTTTTCAGGTCGTCCTTCAACTCCCACGAACGTTGTTGTCCCATGTCCGGGTCAGAATCGCGATAATGCCAAACCAGCGAATAATTTTTATATTCGATGAACGAACGTGGTGTTCTGTCAACAAAATTTTGCAACACCGGATCGATAATTTCCATCCATTCTTTTTCAATTTGGCCACTCATTTTCCACTCAGTATCGGGGTTTTTATTCCAAACTCCATGTTCAGCAATAAACGACAGCTTGCTAAAACGATCAAACCACTTCGATAAAGTTTCTTTATCGCGACCGCTTATAATTACAACTGTATTTTTTTTATCGGAGGTGAGTTTTTTAATTATTGAATAAAGTTCATCGTCGGGCATTGCCATTTGCGGATTTTTATGAAACCCGGTTAGTGTACCATCGTAATCGAGGAAAATTATTCTGCTTTTAGAATTTTGATATTTGGTTACAATATTCTTAATAAGATGGCTAGTAATTTTTCGTGTGTAGCTCGATTCCTGTAGCTTTTTTACATCTTCGAGCCCCTTTATAAAATCGTTTGCCCAGCGCTCTTCGTTATAAATTTTTAATCTTTTTTGTAGAATTGAATTCCGCTTTATTTGCTCTGTAACAGACATATTTAGCGCCTGATAAATTGCTTGTGCAACTTCCGTTCTATTATTTGGATTTACAATTATAGACTCGCCCAACTCTTTTGCAGCACCAGCCATTTCGCTTAAAATTAACACCCCGGTTTTATCTGTCCGGCACGCAATGTATTCTTTTGCTGGTAAATTCATTCCATCGCGCGTTGGCGTTATTAAAGCAATATCGGCGTTATTATATAATTCAATAGACTCCAATCTGTCTGTGTCTCGATAAAAATACCAAATTGGCATCCATCCAATCGAACCATATTGTCCATTTATTCGTCCAACAAGTTCGTCCATTTCTCTTTTCAAATTCATATAATCGCCAACATTTTCGCGCGACGGAGTAACAAACATAAAGAGACTAACTTTTTCGATATATTCGGGATATGTTTTTAGAAACAGCTCAAATGCTCTAATTCTGGCCGGAATTCCTTTTGTATAATCCAATCTGTCAAAAGTTAGAATAATTTTTCTATCCTTACTTTTACGTCTAAATTCAATTAATTCTTTGTGAATATCAGACACTTGTATATCTGTATTCTGCTCCAACTCTTTTGCGGTTGAATTAAAATATTCAAAATCAATTCCTTTGGGGAAAGCATCTGTTTTTACAATCCGTTCGTCTAACCTAATTCTATTAAAAAATGTTTCGTTTCCCAACAATCTTCGCACACAACTCATAAAATGTCGCTGATAATCGTATGTATGAAACCCTATTAAATCAGCACCTAAAATTCCTTCTAACAATTCCATTCTCCATGGTAACAAACGAAAAACCTCGAACGATGGAAATGGAATATGTTGAAAATAACCTATTGAAATATTGGGTAGTTTTTCGCGAATTAAACTTGGCAACAACATTAAATGGTAATCGTGAATCCATAAAATATCGTCTTCTGTTACATACTTTGAAATAACATCAGCAAACATCTGATTTACCTTTTTATAGGCTTCCCACTGAGTTGGATTATATCGCGAAAATTGAGTGAAGTAATTAAAAAGTGGCCAGATTGTATTCTCGCAAAATCCTTCTAAAAACTCATACTTTATTTGTTGGTCGAGATAAATTGGAATACAATTTTCCGATCTAAATTTATTATCGATATCCTGTTTTTCGTTTTCACTAATTTCGTTAATATTAACTCCCGCCCTTCCAATCCACTTAATATCAAACGATTCGTAAAACCTATTTAAGCCTGAATCAAAACCATCTGAAATCGGTATTAACTCTTTTACTCCATCATTTTCGATTACCTGTAATGGCAACCGATTAGAAATCATAAATAATCGTTTCATATAATATGAATTAATATATTCCTAAAAGTTAGTATAAAAGCGATTGTATTTTGGTTTTCATCTTATATCTAACATTCTATTTAAGGTAATATAACCTTTATTTAGTATCCCTCAAATATTTTATATATATTTTGAAATTATTAAACAGAAAAATAATTGCTGCTAAAAATATAAAACTACTAATATGTCAAGAAACTTATCATTCGAATCCGTAATTTTCGACATGGACGGTGTAATCACTAAAACCGCATTAACACATGCAGCTGCATGGAAAAAAATGTTCGACGAATATTTAAAAAACAGAGAAACTAAATACGGCGAAAAATTTGTGGAATTTACACACGCTGGCGATTATCTTCCGTATGTTGACGGGAAACCAAGATACAAAGGAGTTGCAGATTTTATACAATCTCGTGGGATAGATATTCCTTTTGGCGATCCAACAGATTTGCCCGGCACAGAAACTTGTTGCGGACTTGGAAATAGTAAAAATAATGCATTCAACGAAGTGCTAGAAAAAGAGGGTGTTGAAGTTTATCCATCAACAGTTGCACTTATAAACGATCTTAAAAATGCGGATGTTAAACTTGGAGTTGCCTCATCGAGCCAAAACTGCAAACCAGTTTTAGAACGTGTAGATTTACTAACTATTTTTGATGCACGTGTTGACGGTGTTGTTTCTGCAGAACTTGGTCTTAGTGGAAAACCTGAACCTGATATTTTTACAACTGCCTGCGATATTGTAAAAGCAAGTTATGCAAAATCTATTGTTGTTGAAGATGCTGTTTCGGGGGTGCAAGCCGGAGTAAAAGGCAAATTTGGGTTAACAATTGGTATTGCTCGCGAAAATAATATTAAAGAGTTGGAAGCAGCCGGAGCCGATATTGTTGTTGAAGATTTGGAAGAAATTGGTGGACTGGAAGGACTGGACAAAATATTTTTAAAATTCAATAAATAAATCCTCTAACATTTTATGCTACAAAAGCCAAAAGACGAATTTAATCTCTGGTCGTTGGAATACAACGATTACGACCCTAAGAAAGAAAAATCTCGCGAAACATTATTGACAGTTGGTAACGGTTATCTTGGTACACGAGGCGTTTTGGCAGAAACCACTGCAACCGATACAAATTACCCAGGTACATACATTGCAGGTTTATACAACCGATTAATTTCGAAAGTTGCCGACATGGATATTGAAAACGAAGATTTAGTAAATATTCCAAATTGGCTTTTTATCAACTTTAAAATTGGGAATAACGAATGGTTTAATATAGACAATACTGAAATTATTTCGATAAAAAGACGATTGAATTTTGCAAACGGAATGCTTGAATCCGAGCTGGTTGTTAAAGATAAAATTGGACGCAAAACAAAGATAAAAAGTAACATAGTTGCCAGTATGGCAAATCAGCATTTGGTTGCACTTCAATACAAAATTAAACCACTAAATTATTCAGAATCTATTGAAATAAAATCGGAGATAGATGGGAATATTATTAACGATGGAGTTGCAAGATATCGTGACCTCAACCAACAACACTTAAAACCAGTTACCCAAGGGAACGATTCTGAAATTAGCTGGCTTCTCGTTAAAACAACCCAATCAGAAATTGAAATTGCGCAAGCAGTTAAACATTCTGTTTATAAAAATGGAATTGCAGAAAATTCTAATACCGTTAAAACAAATTCTTCAGGCAAAATTGGCACTGAATTCAAAATCAGCTTAAATAAAAATGATGAGGTAACAATTGAAAAAGTAGTTGCCATTTTTACCTCAAAAAAAGATGATACAAAAGAGCCGCTAAATAGCAGCAAAAATTTGGCAAGAACAGTTAAAACTTTTGATAAGATTATAACTGAGAGCGAAACTGAATGGAAAAAATTATGGGATAAAATTGATATTCAAATTAAAGGAGATCCTAAGTCGCAAATGTTAGCTCGCCTTCATTTATACCATTTAATGGTAACGGCATCGCCCAACAATGTAAATATCGATGCCGGAATTCCAGCGCGCGGATTACATGGAGAAGCTTATCGCGGTCATATTTTCTGGGATGAACTTTACATTTTGCCTCTTTATAATCTATTTTTACCCGAGGTTGCAAAATCGATATTAAATTACCGTTTCCAACGAATTGATAATGCTCGCAAATATGCCAAAGAGTACGGTTACAAAGGTGCAATGTTTCCGTGGCAAAGCGGAAGCGATGGGCGCGAAGAGACGCAAACAATCCATCTCAACCCAAATTCGGGCAAATGGGGCGACGATTACAGTTCTCTGCAAAGACATATTTCAATTGCAATTGCGTACAACACCTGGTACTATTTTCAAGTTACAAACGACGTTAGTTTTATGAAAAATGGAGGTGCCGAACTGTTCCTCGAAATATGCAGATTTTGGGCAAGTAAATCTGTTCAGGATAAAACAACCGGGCGTTTCAGTATCTCAAAAGTAATGGGGCCCGACGAGTTTCACGAAGAACATAAATTAAGTAAGGGCGGTGGTGTAAAAGACAATGCTTACACAAATATTATGGTTGCCTGGCTATTCGAAAAAGCATTCGAAATTCTTAAAAAACTTCCTGAAAATGCAAGCAAGACAATAACTTCTAAAATAAATCTTGATTCTGAAGAGATAAAAAAGTGGAAAGCAATTTCTAAAAATTTAAACATTCCTCTTTCCGATGAAGGAATAATTGAGCAGTTTGATGGCTACTTCGATTTGAAAGAATTAGACTGGGATGGGTATCGTAAGAAATATAAAAATATTTACCGCTTAGACCGCATTTTAAAAGCTGAAGGAAAATCGCCCGATGACTACAAACTTGCAAAACAAGCAGATACTTTAATGACTTTTTACAATATCGATGAAGAAGATATTAGTAGTATTCTGAAAAATACAGGAAATAAAATACCAACAGATTATCTGAAAAAAAACTATTACTACTACCTAAACAGAACTTCGCATGGTTCAACTTTAAGCAGAGTTGTGCATTCGTACCTTGCCAATTTATTTGGGAACAAAGAGGAGGGAAACAAACTATATTTCGAGGCACTTGAAAGTGATTATACTGATATACAGGGTGGAACAACTGCTGAAGGAATTCATGCCGGAGTTATGGGAGGAACAGTTTTAATGATAATTACTTCGTTTGCCGGACTAAACTTAAAAAAGAAAAACCTTGCTATAAATCCATCGTTACCTAAAAATTGGGATTCAATAAAATTTAATTTTTGGTTTAAAAGCAACCACTATTTTATTGAGATAAAACATAGTCAATTAATAATCGAAATAAATAGTGAAAATTCCCACAAGGTTGAGATTGATTTTTCAAATAAAAAAATACTTTTGCCTACCAATATAAAACATGTTTTAGATTATTAAATAAGTTAGAAAAATGTTAGGCGACGTACTTTTAATAAACGATCTGCACCGAAAAGCAGCCGATTCGATATACGAATATCTTGTGAGCGCAAAGAGTAATAAAAAGAGAGATTATAGGTTTATTGTAGCTATTTCGGGCGAATCTGGTGCCGGAAAATCGGAACTTTCTCACTCGCTTGCGCTTTTATTGAAAAAGAATAAAATGCGGGTTAAAATTTTACACACCGATAATTATTATAAAATACCACCCAATACCCGTACCGAATGGAGAAAAAAAAATGGGATTAAAAAAGTGGGATTTAAAGAATACGATTGGAAACAGTTAAACCGAAATATAAAAGAGTTTAAAGAGGGACGCGAGGCTCTGATGCCGTGTGTTGACATTGTTTCTAAACAAACTGACAAACTGATTACTGATTTTTCTGATATCGACATTTTAGTTGTTGACGGACTTTATGCAATAAAAACGAGAGAAGTTGACCTCAGAGTTTACATAGACCTTACCTACCACGAAACAAAGAAAAATATTGGAAAAAGAGGGAAAGAAAAAAGCGATAGTTTTCGTTTTGAAGTTCTTGAAATGGAACACCAAAATTTACTTATTCTAAAGCCAAAAGCCGATTTAATTGTAAATAAAAACTATGAGGTTGAGGAGACAAAAATAGTATAGTTAGAATTACGTTTGGCTAATAAAAACCCCATTCAATAATAAAAATGAATGGGGTTTTTATTTACCTCTTGTAACTTTCAGTAAAAAAATATTTACAAATATTGAGAATTAAAATACTTAGAAGCAAACTCACTAAATATCTCGATAAAATTATTTTTACAACTACGAATTTCTTTATAACTTTAAATTCACCCTTAAAATCAATAGTAATTACAACTGCGTCGAACTTTTTGTAAACAGGAAAAGTCAGGGTATTCAGAAAAAAAAGAGACAAACCAAAACCATTACCGATTAATATAAATTGATGCTAAATAATGAACAGGAAACTTTAAAAGTTGTAGCTTTTGATGATGAAGGGAAACCTGTTACGGAAAAAGAAATTCATACTGCCGGAAAACTCACCGTTTTGAATTATCAGCAGACAAGAATATTATTACTGCCGATAAAAAAGACTTGAACTACGAAACCGTAACAGTTGTTGATGAAAATGGAAATGTTTATTTTAGGACCCTAAAATATAATCCAAATGAAATATATATCTTTCTTCCTATTGGTTGCAACAGTATTCCTGTTTTCATGTAAAAACCAAACAAATAAAAAATCTGAGTCACAAATTGAAAAACAAAAACCCAACATAGTTTACATTTTAGCCGATGATTTAGGATACGGAGATGTAAGTTTTCAGGGGCAAACCAAGTTTAAAACACCCAACATCGACAAACTGGCTGCAAGCGGAATGATATTCACTCAGCATTATTCGGGATGCACAGTTTGCGCTCCTTCACGATCGTCGTTAATGACAGGACAACATACCGGGCACACATTTATACGAGGCAATAAAGAGTGGCAGCCAGAAGGACAACATCCATTGGAAACAAAAGAAATTACCATTGCCGAAGTTTTACAAGATGCGGGTTATGCAACTGGTGCGTTCGGGAAATGGGGATTGGGATATCCCACATCAGAAGGTGATCCAAACAACCAAGGTTTTGCTGAATTTTATGGATATAATTGTCAGCGTATTGGGCACAATTACTACCCTTATCACATGTGGCATAATCAAGAAAAAATAATATTAAAAGGTAACGAAGGAACACAGACTGATGAATATGGTCCAGAATTAATCCATAAAAAAGCATTGGAATTTATGGAAGACAATAAAGATAAACCATTTTTTATGTACTATCCATCAATTATACCACACGCCGAACTGTTTGCTCCAGAAGAGTACATGAAAAAGTATCGTGGAAAATTCGATCCCGAAAAAACATACAAAGGAGTTGATAATGGGGCAAGTTACAAAAACGGTGGTTACGGTTCGCAGCCTGAATCGCACGCTGCATTTGCCGCAATGGTTGATTATTTTGATATGCAGGTTGGCGAAATTATTGCAAAATTAAAGGAGTTGGGAGTTTACGAAAACACATTAATTATTTTTACATCTGATAATGGACCACATCAAGAAGGTGGTGCCGACCCTGACTATTTCAATTCTAACGGAATGTTAAAAGGCTATAAACGTGATTTATACGAAGGCGGAATTCGTGTGCCTATGATTGCCGTTTGGGATGGCAAAATTATGGCCGGAACTAAAACTGACCACATTTCAGCTTTCTGGGATATTTTTCCTACTGTTACAGAAATAGCAGAAATATCAACTCCTGAAAATATCGATGGAATTTCATTCTTGCCAACGCTTCTCGGAAAAAAGCAGAAACAACACGATTATTTGTATTGGGAGTTTCATGAAAAAGGTGGAAGAAAAGCACTGCGAAAAGGAGATTGGAAACTAGTTAACTACAATATAAAAAATCCTAATAAAACTACCGTCGAACTTTACAATCTGAGTACCGACATTGGCGAAGAAAATAATGTTGCCGCCAACCATCCAGAACTTGTCGATGAGCTAATGAATCTATTAAACTCGGCCCGAACTGAATCAGAAATATTCAAATTTTAGATAACAGGTCTTTCAAAACTTTCACTAAAAAAGAATATAGAGAGTTGCAAACAACATCCTGTGCAAAACTTACGTTAGATAAATCAATTCAAAATACCTATTTGTGTACTTTTGAATGTTTATAATTTTAAAACGGAAATAAAATGAAACGAATAACAATAATTATCATTGCTGCTGCTTTTGCTTTTACAGCTTGTAAAACTGTAAAACAACCGGCTCAGTCTGAATATACATCCGACACAACAACAGAAACAAAAGTTTTTTCGGTACCAGCAAGCGGCACTGAAACAGAAACTCAAAATGTTGAAAAAATTGTGGATGAAAAACCTATTTCAATCCGTAAAGAGCAGGTAACATTTACTGAACAAGAAGATAGAGATAGCAATGAAAACAACACCTATTTTGTAATTATCGGTTCTTTTGGACAATTAGATAATGCAAAAAACTATCGCGAAACATTACTTGATGAAGGATTTACACCCATTATTTTACACAGCGAAACCGGTTA
>DAOVTY010000204.1 GCA_030632865.1 Bacteroidota bacterium | reverse complement strand
TTATATTCCGGTTTGCCTGAAATATTTGTCTCCGGTTCGTCAACATGGAATTTTGTAATTTGAATTTCCAGTTCATTTATTTCCTGCTGAAAATCAGACTGCTTCTTTAATAGTAAATTCAGCTTTTTAAGGAGTTCTTGTTTTTCTGATTTTTTTATTGGCATGAGTTGATTTGAATTATTCAATTTACAAAATCAAAGTTTATAATACAATTAGTTACTGTTTTATTTAGATTCCAGTTTTCTAATTGTTTATTTCAAAATAAGTATTTAATCCTTTATGCAACGAACGGAGGCGGATTGGTGATGCATGTTAACCATGCTAGAACCGAGATAACCATAATGGGCACTCAGCCACCAGATATTAAGTTGCTCTTCAGAAGACCAAAAGTAGGTTAAGTTACCCCAGCCATCGAATTCATCATTTTCTAAATAAGAACCTGTATAACTACCACAAGGTAATGCCGAAAATCCACTTGAGTTTGTGGCGTCTGTGTTGGGCGAATTCCAATATATTGTACCTTCAGTTTTCATCTTCCCTCCCGCCGCAACTGAACCTCCAAGAAAATCTGACAATTCTGTCCATTCGGCATTTGATGGTAAGTGCCAGCCAGTTGGGCAAACATTAATTGCAGTCTCCCAACTATATAAATATCCGTATAAAATAATATCTGTTTCATTGTTATTATACGCCCAGTATTTACCACTGTCGGGTTTAAATCTTAAATTTTCACTCATCCAGTATTGATTGCCAATTTTTACATAATCGTATATTTCCCGATCTCTGTTATCAGTATATGTTTCGTATTCTGGAGGTATGATTTCTTCCTCGCAATTAGTAAATATTATTGACGAAAATAAACTTCCTGTCAATAAAATAAGTATTAGTTTTTTATTCATTCGAATATAATTTAACTTTTGTAATTCAATAAAATATAAGTGAGTAAAATTTGCAATTCTTGACTTAATGACCCTAAATGCTGATTTGTACATTAACTTTTGTGTTTTCAAGACCTTGCATATTTTACTTGATTAAATTTTGAGATATTGAGTTGAATTTTAGATGAAACACGCACTGCGAATAGGCAATTATTAAGGGTTGGTTTGTTATTTTCCGCCAAATTTGTAACCTACCGATATTTTTAAAACCCTGTTGTTAATAGTAAAGCTATCATCAGAAATTGTTACAATATTTGCTAACCCCAAATCATAGGACAATTCAAATATGATAGAGTTAATTTCTAATCCTGCTCCCATAGTTAACCCAAAATCCAGCCTTTTTAAATCGTCTTCATCTCCTGACCCCCATTTTATTTCTACCTCATCGGTTTCTGTATCACCCATGTAACCATATTCGTATTTAATTTTTCCATTTAAGCCAATGCCAAGATACGGTCCTAAAACACCATATATTTTAGTACTACCCATATCAAACGAGGCTTTAGCAGTTAATGGAATGTCTAAATAAAAAAGATTCATCTTAATATTATCTTCATAGTTATCTTCTTTTTCATTTATTTTAAACCCTTTGGTTGAAAGAAGCAAACCGGTATCAAATGAAAACATCTCGCTTATCGGAAATTCTACGATACCTCCAAGATGAAACCCGGGATTCATCTTGGTATCATCGAAATCTGTCCAACCATCATCGTTCGTAATAGACATATTTGATAAATTCAATCCAGCTTTAACTCCAAATGTTTGAGCATAAGATGCTGTGGCCATTGTAATTACAATAAACACAATCAAAAGTTTCTTTAAATTTTTCATAATTTCTTCTTCTTAATTTGCTCTTACTCATATGGCTTTTCAGATTACGCCCTGTTTTTTTAGTGGTTGCAAGTCTCCACTTTTTATTTCCTTCGTTATTCGATTACTTAATAAAGTAATCTTCAATTTTTTAATTGTAAAATAGATGTCATTGCAGCAGCTAGAATAAGTTTCAATTCTGAATCCAGATTGTCATGAATCCAGACAATATTCTTATTCATTCCAAAAGCACCGCCGCCAAAATATTGAAGCGCGCAGATTGGTTGTTCGTTTTCAAAAAACTCGTATCCAAGTGAAGGGAAGGTGCGTGAATCAGTTCCGTTTTTATTCGAAGTCGTAGAAATTATATGAATTTTTCTGTCGCTATTAGTTAGAAATGCAGTGCCTCCGTTGTCAACAGTATTCCCTGTTATAACATTCATATATAAAACCCAGGTTTCTGTTGTGTCTTTGTTGATGTTTATAAAGGCCGTAAAATTTCGTGAATCCAATAGAAGTTCATTCTCTCCAATGCTGAGAAAAGTAGATAGTTCGATTTCCTTGAGTACTTTAACTTCAATGTTATTTGCAGCATTTACTCTTGCAAAATCTCCTGTTTTATTACTTAAAGTAAATGCAAACTTTTCAGTAGATTTAGTATCGGTTTTTGTATTGAACAGATTTGATTTGTTGGTAGTTGTTGTCCAACCATTTTTACTATTTGCAACCTCATAATCTCCAAATTTGAAACTCCAAATTTTCCCCATTTTTTGAGTTCCCATCTTTACTTTTAGTGGCTTTGAGTTGGCAGCAAGACTCTCGCTAATAATAATGTTCTTTTGTGCGTAGCCGTTTCCTGCAAAAATTAGTAGCATGGCAAATAGAAAAGTTTTAATATGATTTCTTGACATGATTCAAAAATTATTGTTTACACCTTGTTTGTTATTCTTTTTGCTCCTTTATTTTTTTTTGAAGTTACTTTTCAGTTGCTCATTTTTTGTTTGCGAATTCAATCCGTAAACGGGAATTTTCTTTTTTCTGTTGGTGGCTAAATGACCTATCAGCGTTCCTGTACCAACAAAAACTGGGATTGTTATGGTAGTATAAATGCCTCCCAAACCCCATCCTCCTGAGTCTTTAATTGATTTGTCTATCAGGACCCAAGCCAGGATCCCTGCTCCAGCCCCAACTAATTGGCCAACCTGATTTTTACTATTATTACGAATTTTTAAACTGTTTACATCGTCCCATGAAAAGTATTTGTCTGTAGAAGGGAACAGTAGGGAAGGGTTGGAATATAACATCAAAATCGAATCGTTAGAAAAACCATAGTTACCTTTTGTTCTGTTGTTTTCAGGTGTTCCTACCCACACTTGATATCGTTGTGCAAAGCATCCGAAGTAGATTAAAACCGTAAAAATTATACAGACTAATTTTTTCATGATTTTCCGTTTTATAAGTAAATAATTTTGGGTTATAAAAATCAAAATCTTATTAATTATTCCGCCATTTTGTTTTCAAATCCATTTATAAAAACCTGAACACAATCCTCATTTGTTTTGGGTTTTACTGTTTGAAATTCTTTCCAAATAGAATTAAGAAGCCCTCTCATTGCAACCTCTCCTTTATTATTAAGAAGACAATAATGAATTGCATGAACATTTTGTCCTCTCTTTAAAAATTCAGGATACAGAATATATGTATCTTCTGGTAAATTAATTTCTTTAACAAAATCGATAAAATAATTAATACTAACAGTCAACATTTTGGCTTCATTTATTCCCCATTCATTGTTGATTGGAGGACTCAATTGAGTTCTGCTGGCAAAAGCATATTCCTTAGCATTTATATAATCCACTATTTTTTTTGAAGAAATAGTATCGAAAGAGCTGTTTTGATTGGTTAGAATGTGAACAGGACATACAAGTACTTTTTGGTAACCTGAAATAAATCTTTTATGTGCAATTTTGTTCTCGGTTACACAGCCGCAGAGAAAAGTTATTACCATAACTACTCCAATAATTGTAAATCTATTTTTTGTTTTCATAATATCTTTGTCTTAAATTCATCCTATATATAGTTTTCTGTTTAACCATATTTTTTTAAAATCTTATCCTAAGCGTTATTCCAGGCTGATAGTTTTGAGTAGTATAAATATAATTACATGATGGAGCCAAATACATTTTGATATCATTAAAGGCAGTACTTTTTATGTGGTTAATTATTTTTATCCTCTTGGAGCCTGTTGCACGAATAAGAACTCCTGTAACAATTATACTTGCACCTGCCATTGACATGAAAAATCCCAGATAAGCAGTGCTTTCTGAATGTCCCCCTATTACCAAACCCATTAAAATTGTGGTGGAACCTACAAAAGATACAATACTTCCGGCTTTCTTAAGCTTCTGAGCCTTTTCTACATAAAAGTTCAAATCTTCTGTTGAAGCTTTCTCCAGGTTTTGTTTATAATATTTTTCCTGAGCCTGGCAGGTAAATACCAGTAAAATGAGAAATAATCCAATGGCTAAGTTTTTTTTCATAATGCACAATTTTTGAGTTGAGATATAGAATGATTTTACTTTTTGAATGTTTACGTTTCACCTTATTCTTTGTTACAGACACAACTTAAAACGTAGCAGTAAATCCAATAACAACTCCAAAATTGTTTAAGGTCATTTTATCATCGTCATCAGAATCTGAGTCTTTTATACTAATTGTTTTATAGCCAACCAGACAATCAACACTAATAAATTTGTTTATAATAAATGCTAGACCACCACCAACTGAGTATATGGAGAGCTTTTCTTTACTCTCGCCATCGGAATAACTACTTTCCCAAGTATCCTTGTAATTTCCAAAAGTTGCTTCGGCTTCAACAAAAGGAACAATCTTTCCATCGGTTATGTAGTATCTTGCAAACGGACCGACTGCTGTAATAGATGTTTTGTATTCATCTTCTTTCTGAACCCAGAATTTCATATTTGCTCCTAACACAAGATTTTTAGTAATAAAATATCCCAGTTTTGGCGAGAAATTAAATACTGAGAATTCATCTTCATAATCACTACTTTTCATCGTGCTCGATGAAAATCCGATTGAATTGTTCGTTCCAAGAATCAAATCATAATTACCTCCTGTTATAGAAGTTGAAGTTCCGAGAAATATGGAACCTTTTTCTATTTGGGCATTTGCCAGCCCGTAACTAAAACTAACTAGAAAAATAATTGCAATAGCACTTGAAAATAATTTGTTAGTGTAAAACATGTTAAATACTTGTTTCATGATTTCTAAATTTTTGAGTTATAATTAATTTGCAAATAAAAGTCTATAAATAAGTTTGTTGTAATCTAAAATGGACTAAAAAACGATATAAAATAATGGTCTTCTTTATCTATTGGTTCAAAAGTAGCTAGTGCCGGAATACCAAATCCTCGCGAAAAATAGGGGTCTAATAATTTTGCTTCTTCCATTAACTTCTCCGATTCTGCTTTATTTCCCAAAAACATTTCAACTTTAACCATCATACCAACTGCGTAAGCTTTTAATGGGGGAATGGGGGCTGGCTTTGAAGCCAAATATTGTTCAATAAACACTTTTGCTTTTGGTAGTTCTTCTTTAGCTAAATCTCTGTTTTGCATTACTTTCATCATGTGGAAACGTGCCAAATCTAGCAACCTTATATTTTGAGCTTTATTTATTACCATTGCTTTTACGAACTGTTTTTCAGCAGAATCAATGTCATCGCTAAAAATGCATGCAACTCCCAACTCTTTTAAAACTTTGCAGTCTTCGCCATGTTTGGTAATGTAGTTCTTCCAATATTCTACCATGTCTGTATCTTCCTGCATCATAACCAATCTTGCTTTGGCTCCATAAAATTCATCTAACTTCTCTAATTTCCGTGTGTACTCTTCAGCCAAAATTTTGTTGCCTCCCATATTTTCAGGTAACATGCCGTAAATTTCTACGAGGTACATTAATGCTTCCGGGTAATCGGGTTTCATTTCGAGAACTTTAAGGAACTCTTTACAAACATCATCTATTAATTTTTTTACATTGTCTCCTCCCGTCTTCATTCCGATGTAAGCTTGTAGAAAACTGTTTTTTGCATTGTAAAAAGCATAAACAATATTATCCTTATCGTATTTTAATGCAGATTTTAAAGCTTGTGCAGATTCTTTACTTCCCATTATATTTATATAATTGAGTGTGCGTGCA
>DAOVTY010000012.1 GCA_030632865.1 Bacteroidota bacterium | reverse complement strand
GGGAGCTCAGAGTTTCTTGTCCGTTTATTTAATTCGTAAAAAGTACATTCATCTATATTAATTTCTCTGTTTACATGTTTCATAAACCGCCTTGCAGTTCTTATATTTTCTACAATAAAATGTTTAGTATTAGTAAGAATTGGATGTATTTGAGCTGGCAAAACATTTTGCCAATCGCCTTCGCTTAAAACATTTGGTATAAGAAATAATTTAGCCATTTGTGTTTTTTTTGTAAAAGTAAAGAATATCGTTGTTTCACAACTACTTTTTTTAATTTTACACAATGTTACAAAGCAAAAAGTTACAAATAACTGCAACATTTCTTGGCACAGGAACTTCTCAAGGAGTTCCGGTAATTGCATGTAATTGCAATGTTTGTAAGTCTGACGATACAAAAGATAAACGACTGCGATCATCATTATTATTAAAAATTAACGGACAAAATTTTGTAATAGATGCCGGCCCAGATTTCAGACAGCAAATGTTGCGAGAAAAAACTAACTCTCTGAGAGCCATTTTGTTAACGCACGAACATGTCGACCATATTTTTGGATTAGACGATATTCGTTCATTTAACTGGATTCAAAAACATCCAACAGATATTTTTGCCGAAAAGCGAGTTCAGGGCGCAATTAAAAGTACTTTTCATTATGTATTTGCCAATTTTAAATATCCCGGAATACCCAAAATGAATTTACATTTAATTGAAAACCGACCTTTTATTATTGATGATATTAAGTTTATTTCAATTCGTTGTTATCACCATAAATTGCCTGTATTTGGATTTAGGGTGGGGGATTTAACTTATATTACCGATACCAATTTTATTCCGGCAGAAGAGTTGGAAAAAATTAAAGGTACTCGTATATTAATTATTAATGCTCTGCGAAAAGAGAAACATATTTCTCATTTTAGTCTAAAAGAGGCGTTGGAAGTTATTGATGATATTAAACCGGAAAAAGCTTTTTTAACTCATTTAAGTCATAGTTTTGGAAAACACAACGATATTCAAAAAGAGTTACCCGAAAATGTTTTTGTTGGTTACGACGGACTGAGGATAAATTGTTAAATTGAAGAACTGAAAACTCTAACTGTTTATTCTTTTGCAACTGAAAACTGCGACTGCTTACTTTTTTCTAATCCAAGGCAAAACAATTATCAATGCTGAAACTAGATAAATTCCTCCAGCAAGAATAAATGCATAATTCAAACTAGTATTATCTGTTATCCAGCCCAGCAGTGGCCCAATTACAGCAAAACTAATTCGAATAATAAAATTGCGAACAGAGAGCATTGTTGCTCGAACTTCGCTTTTAGTGTATTGGTTGATATAATTTTTTAATACAGGAGTTGCAATTCCACGTACCAAATAAAACAGGAGTAGAAATAAAATTCCCCAAAAAGTAATTGCAATTCCGGAAAGAAAATATCCAGCAGCCAATAATAAAATTATTCCCAAAAGTGTATATCGTTTGCCAAAAAATATTTCAACTCGATGAGCAAAAATAGAAGAGACTCCAACCGTTAAATTCAGGGCTGTCCAGTATATTCCAAACATTTCTACAGGTAAATTAATAACTTTAAAAAAGGGCTGAACTAACCAAGCAAATGTTAAAGTTGCGGTTCCGGTTACCGCTGAAAGTAATATTGATATTCGTAGATCCTGATTCGTTACAAATGTTTCTTTAATGTTTTGAACTAATTTTTTTATTGATTGTACATGATTAGTAGAATGAACTTTTGGCTCGATTAAAGTTAATGCTGCAGGAATTGCCATTGCAGCAATAGCAATTTGAAAAAAGAATGGAGTACGTAAACTTATTGCGGCCAAAAATCCTCCTATAATACCGGCAAAAGCTTCTGCAAAATTTCCTGCAGATGTAATTCTACCTTCATGTTTAGTGTATTCCTTGGTTTTGCTATCAGCTTTCAAACTATCGAAAAGCATCGCCGAGTCGGCACCTGACACAAAAGAATGTCCAATACCAAGTATTATTTCGGCAATTACGAATGCCCAAAATCCATAAGAAAAACTGTAAGCAAAAAATCCAATACTTCCTAATACAGCTCCTAAAATCAGTGTTTTTTTACGTCCCCAAATATCTGCCATCCAGCCTGATGGAAGCTCCATAACAACAATAGCAACAGAATAAATAGCTTTTAAAATAAAAATATCGTGCATTCCCATTCCATTGTCTTGGTAAAACAAAACAACAATTGGCATCACCAAATTAAACCATTTCGAAATTTTAATTAGATAAAGTCGTGGAATATTTTTACTGAAATTTGCCATAAATTAGTTCTGCAAAAATAGTAATCGTAAAAGTTTCCCCAAATTACTTGTAAATATTCTTCAAAAGCTTCAACTATGTTTTATCAATTTGGTTTATAATTGAAACTTTATGTGCTATTTTGCTTTTAAACTGAAAGTAAATTTTACTTTTGCTAAATACTAAAATTTAAATATAGAATAATGAAATTATCAATTCCGAAAGATTACAAACCAATATTGGATATTAATCAAACTGAGCAGGCAATTAAGCAGATTAAAGATTTTTTTCAGCTGAATTTGGCGTCTGAACTAAGATTACGACGAGTAACAGCCCCTCTTTTTGTAAAACAAGGTATGGGTATTAATGATAATTTGAATGGGATAGAACGTCCGGTTTCATTTCCAATGAAAGATTTGGGTGATGATGTTGCAGAAATTGTACAGTCGTTGGCAAAGTGGAAACGTATGGCTTTGGCTGATTTAGAAATAAAAGATGGTTTTGGAATTTATACTGACATGAATGCAATACGCCCAGACGAAGAATTAACAAATATTCATTCGTTATATGTAGATCAGTGGGACTGGGAGCGTGTGATTACTGCAGAAGATCGCAATTTAGATTTTTTAAAATATGTTGTAAAAAAAATATATGCAGCATTAGTTCGCACGGAGTACCACATAAGCGAAAATTATCTCGATATTTTACCAGAACTACCAGAAAAAATAACTTTTTTTCATACTGAAGAGTTAGCGGAGAAATACCCTGATTTAACACCATTTGAACGTGAAACTGAGGAGGTGAAAATACATGGCGCAATATTCGTAATTGGTATAGGGGGCGAAATGCCAAACGGCGAAATTCATGACGGCAGAGCACCAGATTACGACGATTGGAACACTACTACTAAAAATGGATTTAAGGGATTGAACGGAGATATTATTCTTTGGAACAGTGTATTAAACCGTGCATTCGAAATTTCGTCGATGGGAATTAGAGTTGATAAAAAGACTCTTTTAGACCAACTTAAAATTAGAGGTGCCGAAGATAGAGCGGAATTAATGTGGCATAAAATGTTATTGAACGATGAGCTTCCCCTAACAATTGGTGGAGGAATCGGTCAGTCACGGCTGAGTATGTTCTTTCTAAAAAAAGCTCATATTGGAGAAATACAATCGAGTATTTGGCCCGATGAAATGATTAAAGAGTGTAAAGAGAATTATATTCATTTATTGTAATAATTAATAACAAATGAGATAATTTGAACCAAAAAAGATTTATTTAGGTTTTGATTATTGTTATTTATGTTTTAAAATTTATCTTTGCACCGCAAAATAAAAAAAGGATGCCTTGGTAGCTCAGTTGGATAGAGCAACTGCCTTCTAAGCAGTAGGTCATGGGTTCGAATCCCGTCCAGGGTACACCAATAGAGTAGGGGAGTTTAACAATAGTTGAACTCCCTTTGTTTTTTCATATTGAAACATTTCTAATATTTTAATATTATTCAACTTTAAAACAGAATCAAATTCATGTTAAATATATGTTAGAAAACCTATTTAACAATTAGTTGCCTCTAAAATAGTTTTTTTTAAGAATTTTTAAATATTTTTGATTCAGTATGTGCTAATGAATTGTTTGTTCGTAAGCTTAATTCTGTTTATACATTTTGATGAGTGTTGCAACTCTTACTTATATTTAAATAATACGTTGAATTAATTTAGAAGCCAGCATGGAAAGTGTTTGTGGCTTAGCTATTTATAAAAATAAACTAAACATCAATCCTAAAATATAACTTTAAACTATGAGAAAAATTACAAACAAGATTCTTATTGTAGCCCTTACTCAGTTTTTTATTATAAGTCTTTCTGCTCAAGACGTTAAAAATGAGAATAAAACAACATTTAAATTTGGTGGTTATGCCAAAGCCGATTTTATTTACACACAGTATAATAATGGAGATTATAGTGGCAGTGGACGAGATTTTCACATTCCCAGCACAACACCGGTAGGAGGCGACAATATTTATAAATATACCGACTTTCATGTTAAAGAATCACGCTTTAATTTTGATATTGCAAAAGTTGTTGGAGGTAAAAGTCTTCATGCATTTATTGAACTAGATCTCATGGTTTCTCCTGGTGGCGACGAACGCATAAGTAATTCATATAATCCACGCATTCGTCATTTTTATTTTGAATATGATAAATTTTTATTCGGACAAACATGGTCAACATTTATGATTGTTATTTTACCTGATGAGCTTGATTTTGTTGGAGTGCCTGAAGGAGTAGTCTTTCAGCGTCAGCCAATGGTTAGAGTTACACTTGGTTCGTGGCAATTTGCTTTAGAGAATAGATTTACAACAATTACTCCTAACGGAGGTGGTGGCAGAATTACTTCGGAGGCAGCATTTATGCCCGATATTGTTGCTCGCTATAATCATAAATTCGATGGCGGAAGTATTTCTGTTGCTGCTATAGGGCGACAATTAAACTATATTGAGGGTAATAATACAAAGCATAGTGCCTTGGGGGCAGGAATTACTTTTGGAGGTAAATTAAATATTGGAGAATTCGATGATATCCGATTTTCTGCAACAGGAGGAACCGGCTTAGGAAGATATATTGCACTTAATTTTGTCAATTCATCGGTAATCGATGACTCCCGAGATCTTAGCTCAATTTCCACTTTTAACGGATATGTTGCATACTTACATCATTGGAATGATAAATTACGTTCAAGTGGTAGTTTCTCTTATATCAGTGCAAATATAGATGAAGATTTAACCGGAGCAAGTGTAAATGATGCTGCATATAGTTTAAGTGTCAATTTAATATACTCTCCTATAAAAGACTTAATGTTCGGTGTTGAACCTATTTACGGCTATCGTAAATTAGTAGGTGGCACAGATGGTGACTTTTTTAGACTTCAATTTTCTGCCAAGTATGCATTTTCGTTTAAAACCAGTGTTTCAAATTAGTAACAGATTATTGTCATGAATAGACACAAATGGTTTAATCGGGATTTCTAATCTTTTATAAAAAGCATAAACTCCTTAATCTCCGTGTCCGAAAGTGCTTTATCAAAAATCATCAGTTGATCAATGTATCCATTATAAGCACGGTCTGTATTTGCGGCATTTCTACCTATGTTCCATGGATGTCCTGTTGTACTAGCAAAATTCATGTCTTTTCCCAATAATTTCTCAACCATCAGTTTTCCGTCAATATAAAGTTTTAAAGATTTTCCATTGCTAACACCAACCAAATGATGCCAGTTTCTGTTCCAGTCTTTTGGAAGCAAAGTGTAAGCTTCTCCACGTTGATATCCTCCTGAATAATAGTTTACTTCGGTGTTACTTGCCCTAACCTGAATTACATTTAAATCGCCTTTGCTAATAATATCTGAAAAGTTTTTTTCATCCATTGGATAAATCCAAAGCATAATTGTCATTATTTTACCATCGGCTATTTTACCATACTCATTATGTTCCGGTATTTCAACATACGCATTTTTATATGCATTAGTTTTAATGGCTTTTCCAAAAATACCGTTCACCCATTCCACGTCTCCATGAACAATTGCATTATTTTTCAGATCGGAAAAATCCTCTATTGAGCCAACATTCGGGGTATTAAAGTCAAAAGCCATTATCGGTTTAATACTTTTATTATAAATGGCTTTTTCGAATAACTCAGGCCCGTAAATCAATAATTTTTCAGCTTCAGTTTTCTCTATTTTTATTTCGTAAAGTCCCTCTTGCAAAAAAGTATTTTCGAATTTAATTTCCTTACTCTCACCAGGTTTAAGTTGAAGAGCAAAACTATCTACTACATTCCCATTAATAAAAAGGTTTATGTTTTTTGTTCCTGAAAAACTCCCAATATTTTTAATTCTAGTTTTGAAAACAACTGCACCGTTTATATTTGCAATTGGAGGCGAAGGCAAGTTTAAATTTTCATAACTGAATTCAGCCTTTTTATCTGCTACAATTTCGATGTTTTGCGTAGACTCTCCATTTATTCCTATTATGTAATTACCCGGTTCATATAATCTAAGAGAAACTGTTTTTGATGTAGTAACATTGCCATCGATAAGAAACCATTTCGTTTCAACTACTTTTTCGTTCACCAAAACAGTTAACGAAACAGACCCCGTGCATGTACCATTATTCTGAATGCTTGCTACAATTCCGAAAGGTTCATTAGCCCCAGCTGTAGTTTTTGATAACTCCCATTTTTTAATCGAAAAGTCGGGTTTGGTTTTGGTTTCTGAAAGAGGTAAGTTTTCTCTATTAATTTCTGCAATAAGGGGTTTGTCTCCCATTTCAATTTCCAAAGTTCCTCCCGAAATTAAATCATGATGGCTTAACCACAGATTTTTATAGACCTTGTCATTTAAACGAATAGATTGAATGTATTTATTCTTTTTCGAGACATTGTTTGACTTGATAATAAATGGTTCTCCTTTATCTGAATAGATGGTCACTTTTTCGAAAAGGGGTGAACCAATAATATACTCAGGTCTGCCTGGACAAACAGGAAAAAACCCCAAAGAACTAAAAACATACCATGCTGAAAGTGCTCCTAAATCATCATTACCTGAGATACCTCCAGGTTTAGCACTGTAATCTAGTTCCATAATATTCCGAACAACTTCCTGTGTTTTCCAGGGATGCCCAGCATAAGAATACAAATATGCATTGTGTAAAGGCGGTTCATTGTCGTGAAAATATTTTCCAGTCTGAAAACAGCTATCCAGTTGTTTAATAAACTCATTTTTTCCTCCTGCCAAATTTATTAAACTTTGAATATCGTGGGTACTAGTCCAGTTATACGACCATTTATCTCCCTCTCGGTAACCTCCACGCTCCCAGTCTCCAGATAGGCTTTTAGCCGTCATGAATTTTGTGTCAGGATTATAACTATTTTTAAAATACTGGCTTTTTTCAATTAACAAATCATAATCAGAAGTTTTCCCTAGTTCCTTTGCCATTTGTGCCATTGCCCAAAAATTGTAAGAATATTCCATGGTTTTAGTAACCGAGTAACTTTTTTCTGCAGGCACATAATTACCTTCAAAGAAACTTTTAATATCTCGTCTACCAAAGGGTGGCTTTAACAGGCTTGCCGTCATTGCTTCATAAACACTTGTAATATCCATGTCAATCCCTTTAACATAACTGTCAAGTAAAATGGGCACATTATGCACACCGGTCATTGGTCCGGGATCCATCACACCATCTTTTTTATATTGCTCAAGAACCGACTTAATCATGTCAGACTGAATTACGGGATTAAGCAAAGTCAAAAGTGGTTGTTTGCATTTGTATGTATCCCAAGGTGAAAGACCGGCATAACGTTTTGGACTTCCATAATCTGAGATTATTGAAGGAGCTAAGTATGTGTGATAAAGTGCTGTGTAAAATAGCTCCTTGTTTGTTTCATTATTTGTTTCTACAATAACTTTTCTAAGCTTTTTGTTCCAAATTTTATGAGCTGCTAATTTTACCTGTTCAAATTCCCAACCCTTAATTTCTGAATCAAGGTTCTTTTCAGCATTATCAGCACTTGTCAAAGAGAAACCGATTTTTACAAGAATTTCTTTTGTTGAATTATGAAGTTGAAGAACTACTTTAGTTTCGTCAATATTAATCTCTGCACCTACACAATTTAGTTCTAAAACAAAATAGTAGCCACCACATTTCCCCATAAGTCTTCCTTTTTCATCTGCTTTTACCTCTTTAATTCCATAGATTACGATTCCATTTGATTTTTTTTCTAAAAAGCTATACCTAAAGAATCCACTATGTTCTGTAGCAGTCATTTCTGCTTTAACAGAATGTTTGTCTAAAAACACGGAATAATAGCCAGGTTTTGCAATTTCGTTCTTATGTTGAAATGATGAACCAGTTGATTTTATGGATTCAAATTCACCCGAAAACGGCATGATATGGAAATCGCCCGATGAACCATATGGGTAACCACTTGTGTGGTTTAGCAAACTAAAATTCTTAATAAAAAGTGTGTTAAAATGATAATTATCAGGGGTCACCTGAACCATACCAAAAGGAAGAACGGCACCAGGGTAGGTCCCACCATTTGCTTCCCATATTGATGGACGAATTGAATTTTCAGTTCCTATAAAAGGATTAACATAATCAACAGGTTCTTGGGCGAAAACAACAGTGGAATAGAGTATTACAATTAGCGACAGAAATGCATTTTTCATTAATAAGTAATAACTTTTTATTTTAGTGTCAATTTCTCTGGAGAAATAATTTGTTTAGTAATTGCTGGACCGCGGTAAGTTGCATTTAAGTAAAAGCCGCCACCTCCATTAAAATACTCAACACAAATTTTAGCTTTACCTTGCTTTAAATTAATTGAACCTTCACGCTCTTGAACACCATGATCACCATCATTATTAACAACTTCCTGTCCATTTATAAAAAGTTTACTGCCATCGTCAGACTTAGTTGTAAAAGTGTATTCACCTTCCTCCTCAATCTGAATCATTCCTTCAAAAACAATTCCGGTACTTTCTTCAATTTTATCTGCTAAATCATCTGTTGTAAATTCAAAAACACGACCCTCGTCAAAAGGCTTTAATCTATTAAAATCAGGCAATTTTTTCCAATTTTTTCCTTGGTACAACTTATAGCTAACCCCGGTATTTTCAGTTATATTTTTTACTACCCTAAAATAACCTTCGGTGTATGCACTCTGACTTCCATCGTTGCCAAAATTAGCAGCTTTTACAATGCCTGATTGAGTCGTTTCGAATGGTTCTGTGTAAACTTTTGATTGAACCGTAGGAATTGAACCGTCAGTTGTATATCTTATTTTTCCATCGGCAACTTTGCCTTCAATAGAAACTATTGCTTTTTTATCAACAAATAAACCACCAACTTCACCATTCTCTTTTCTTGGATATATTACCGGAATATGTGTTGATGGAGACATAAATTGACCAATTAAAGTGGCTGGATTTGGTTCCGGAGCACCTTCGAACGCTGAAATTACAGGACGTCCCTGCCAAACTTGTGGAGCTGTAATATTTAATGCAAACGCTGATGTAGCAGCTACATCATACAAATTAACAGCAATTGGGATTTTATACCCTTTTTTAATGCCACTTCCATAAAGTATAAAAGGTACTTCATTGCCTTGTACAGTCTCATGCCCATGTCCATAACCAACACCACCATGATCTGCAACTATAATAAATATAGTTTCTTCAAAAATACCAACGTCTTTAGTTGCATTTACAATAACACCTGCTAACGAATCAGCAAGTTCAATCGATTTGAAGTAATCCGGAGTCATATGACCGGAATGATGGCCTGCACCATCAACATGATCTATTTGAATGAAAAGGAAATTTGGCTTTTCAGACTTAATTATTTCCGCAGCCTTAATTCCGGTCACTATTTCATCTTTAGTGTCAAAGTCAAAGTCAACATTTGTTTTGTCGTATAGGTTTGCAAAACCACTCCAGTGGTAAACTGATGAAGTTTTTAAGTTTATATTGCTTTTCTTTATCGCATAAAAGATATCAGGGTATCGCCCATTTTCAGTAGTAACAACAGGAGGAAGATTGTAATTATTATATCTCCATTCATTTGATGTTACACCTGTTTGTGCAACACCCGATGCAGTTAACATTGCCTCCCAATTTGGGCTACTGGATGTGGGCAATACATTTCGTGTATTGAATGACCATGCTCCGTTTTTAATATACTCATCAAAATTGGGTGTATTCGCCTCTACTAAACCTCCAACCGACATGCCATCAATACCAATTACAACTACATGTTTTATATTTTGGGGTTGAAATTTTGAGTTGCAGCTTATAAAAACGCCCAACATTATACTAAGTAAGAAAAAGGTTAATAATCTAATTTTTTTCATTTTTTTTAATTTGCAAATTAATTATCACTGTACAAATAAACAACTACAATTTCGCCAAAAGAACATTAAAGGTCTATTGCATTACCTATCAAAATTACTATTTTATATATAACCAATACAAATAGAATTGGAAAATTATATGCAAACCTTTGCATAACTAGTCAAACCTTAAAAACATATTAAAGTGTTGAGAATCAAATAATAACTCCTTTTTACAAGTTTTTTAATTTGCAAGCAAATAAGTACTTTAGTGAAAAAACTTGCAGATATGGTTGTATTATTGTAAGATAATGAACATCAAGGCTTTAAACAAATATTATCGCAACTAAATTGCTTATTTTCAATACTTTATGTTTTGTCATGTATTGAAAAGTTGAAATCAAAAAATACTCTGAAGATTTAAAATTACAATCCACGCTTATTAAACAAAGTATATCCAAAATTTAGAGTGAAATATAGGTTAGTGTTCTCTTTTTCGTAGTAATCAACGGTTAAGCTTATGGGACCAACTCCAGTCTGGTAAACCATTGCAGCCATTCCTTGTATGTAATAATTTCCTAAAGTATTAGTGTTTTGATATACAAAATTATTATCATTTCTCAACTCTTCTTTAATGGGAACAAAACCATAACCTTCTAATCGTAAATGCAGCGATGGACTAAAATGAATTAGCGTTTTTAAACCACCTGCTAAATAATTATTCGAATGAAAATTTGCTATAAATAAAGACTTGCTGTGCGGAGTTGGATAAAATCCGGGTGCTGCTAAAAGTGTAGAACTGAAATTTTGAAAAAGTTCTTTATTGCTAAAAACTGATTCTATCGTAGTACCTAAAGCAAGCTTTTTCCCCAATCTGAAATACTTGGTAGCGTGCGCTTTGAGCAAGAAATAGTTATGTTTAATATCAGTATTTTTTACAGAGTTTATTGTGGTAGTTCCCGGAAAATATGATTCGTCGCCCACAATATATTTAGCCGAAACAGAGCGTTTAACTCCTTCTGTTGGAAATTGTTTGTAATTAAGTGAATTATTTTCTACTCCTAAATTTGTTATAAAAGCATTAAATATTGTTTTGTCGGGTTCGTCTCCCTTATTTACTATTTCAGTTTGATAATATTTGTCTGACGAGCTGGAGTAAATAGTGTTAGCAAAAATCTTTCCATGCAATCCCAAAGGAAATCCTACTTCAAAACGATGGTTATTTTCATTTTGAATTATATACGGTGGCCTTACATCTTCAAAGAAAAGCTCAGAACTGGAAGAGAAAAAATCCCACCTGTTAAAAGTGGAATAACCTGCTATATAAAATGGAAGGGTAGTGGGGTAATCAATTCTACCTCCAATTTTATATGAGCTGTAAAACCTACCAAAATAGATATTTGATATTAATTTATATGCTCGACTTTTATAGGTTCTTAAATTGAAACTTAGAAAGCCCTGATTAATTGGTTTAGTTGAAATGTTTCCTCCAATTTTTACAAATATTTTTTTCTCAGGTTCTACTTTTAAATGCAAATCGAAATAACCTGTCTCTTTGTTATATCTCGAGATTGGACGAATTGACTTTATATGTTCATCAGCAATTAATTTAAAATATTCCTTTTTTAGAGACGCAAGTGTAATAACATTGTATTTGTGTTTAATAGATTGAATTATAAATTTTCGTTGCATGGGGTCCTCAACCCCTTCTACTTGAATATTTTGAAAAAATAGTTTAGGTTTTTTTGCATTAAATGCATCTCTCTTTTTGCTAATTATTTCGTTTTGTTGTCTTCTGGAAATGCGATTTTTTATACTATCTAACATAAGTTCTGCAGTTTGCATACCGGCTTCCTTTATAAAATCAATTTTATTAAAATCGAGAAGACTTATGTTATCCAGTTTCGTTTCTAAAAATATTCCATCTTCCGGGGCAATTTCAAAATTGGTTGGTCGCATAACTAAATTAGAAATTTGTTGTCTTAAATCATCCGATTCGGCCTCTTTTAAATCACTTGCAACTTTGTGTCCGATAATAATGTCGGGCTTAAATGTGTCCTTCATTATATCAATGGGGAAATTATTAATTAATCCTCCATCAAAAAGTAATTTTCCATTAATTTCTATGGGTTTAAAAAATAGAGGAACTGTCATAGACGCCCTAATAGCTTCTCCCAAATCTCCATTCCGAAGGATAACGGGCTTGCCACTATTAACATCGGTTGCGATGCATAAAAATGGAACCATTAAACTATCGAAATTATAATTGCAAGCAGCACTTGTAGCAGCTACCAATTCCATAAATGCAAAATCCATCTGCTCTTCAGGAATAAAATTAGTGGGAGGTAGCAGTTTAACTTTATCATTTTTTTTAGAAACACGCAACTGCAACCATGAAGGATCGGCATCGGGCAATTTGAAATAATAGCGATATTCCTTCTGAATTTTACCGGTTGACCAAAAATAGAATTCATCAGACTTAAAAAGCTCTTCCATTTGATCTGTTGTGTAACCAGCAGCATATAAACCACCAACAATTGCCCCAATAGAAGTTCCTGCAATATAATCTATTGGAATATTATTTTCCTCTAACACTCGAATAACACCGATATGAGCTAACCCTTTTGCACCACCACCACTCAAAACTAATCCTACCGATTGCGCATTGACATGGATGGCTACAAAAAGAATTATAATAGTAAATATGAAAAGTCGTCTAATCATTTATCGTATCCTGAACTTTCCCCAAATTTACAAAATTGACGGGAGTGTTATGTTCAATTTCACTAAATATTTTTTTTATTGAAATATAAAATCGTTTGAAAACGAAAAAAAAGATGATAATATTTATACTAAATTCACAAAAACCTCATAAAATCGTTAAAAACATTATAAAATAAACTTTAAAAAGCATTGTTTTAGTATTTAATTTGCGTTTTTAAAAAAATAAACACTAATTTTGTAGCAATAAATATTATTAATTATGAGTGACGGAACAGTAAAATTTTTCAACAATTCTAAAGGTTACGGATTTATCGTACCTGATGACGGAAGTAAAGATGTATTTGTACACCAAAACGGTTTAACAACTGAAATTAGAGAAGGTGACAAAGTAAGCTACGAAGTTGAAGATGGACAAAAAGGATTGAATGCAGTAAATGTTAAAGTAATATAATATTACACTTTTACGCTGAAGAAACGCATTAGCCTGTCAATAATATTGACAGGCTTTTTTTTGTTATGTTTAAATACATATAAAATTATTTTTTTAATTGCCCCATGTAACAGACCAAATTATATGACAAAGAAATTTTTATTTGTAGCTATCATATTTCTATATTTCACTCTATTAACATCAAACCTATATTCTAAAACTTATAGAATTGGATGTACAGAGGATTATTATCCTTATATATCGGTAAATGAGGATGGTAAACCTGAAGGTATTATTATAGATTGGTGGAATTTGTGGAGTTCAAAAACGGGGGTTGAAATTGAATTTTTAATGATGGACATTCAAAGTTGTATTGAAAAAACTAAAAGTGGTGAGATTGATGCAATTGCCGGACTATTTTACAATAAAGAAAGGTCTGAATACTTAGATTTTTCTGAATATATAATGCGAATGCGAACAGTTATTTTTCTTAAAAACAAGATTAAGCCAGATTCTATAAAGGACATAAAAAAAAGTATCGGATTAGTTGAAAATGATATGTCGCAAGTGTTTTTACATGAAAACTATCCGGAAATAAAAATACTTCCATTTAAATCTAATTCATTATTAATAAATGCTATTTATCAACTTAACATCGATGGGTTTACGTACGATATTCCAAACCCGATTGGTAATTACAAACCGCCTGCATCTCCTAAAGGATATTATATATTTGAAACTTTATATGTAGAAAAACTCCGTATAGCTGTAAAAAAAGGAAATAGTGAATTGTTAAGTTTGATAATTAGTGGTTCGGCAAAAATTAACGACGAAGAACTTATTGAAATTGCTAACAAATGGAAAATACTTGAAAAAGACAGAACAACATTGTGGTTAGGTCTAGGTATTGGTTTCTTACTTATACTTATTATTGTTTTTTTACTAATAAAATCGAATAAAAATAAAGGCGCAAAAAAATTATTGGCCAAATTTGAATCAAAAACTGATTGGCAAGTAGTAGTAAATAAAGGCGAAAACGATTTAATTGAATTTAAATCGTCGTTAAGATGGGATTACCGACGTGGTAAAATGAATAAAATGCTGGAAAACGTTATAGTTAAAACATTAGCAGCATTTTTAAATACCGAAGGAGGAATGTTGTTTATTGGTATTGACGACGACGGAAATGCACTTGGATTGGATAATGATTATAGCTGTTTAACTAAAAAGAACAGAGATGGATTTTTGTTAACACTTACAAATTTGATTAATGAAAAATTAGGAAAAAATTTACACGAGTATATTACCATTAATATTATTTCTATTAACGATAAAGATGTTTGTATTGTAATTATTGAAAAAAGTGACAGACCTGTATTCTTCGGTAAAAACGAAAACGAGAAATTTTATATTAGAGCATCTGCATCTTCGCAACCACTTGCTATACAAGAATCATATAAATATATTAGGTCTCACTGGGATAAATAAACGGTATACTTTATACTTGCAAACGTTTCTATTATTCTTGAGTTGTTTCTTCTTCAGTAACGTTTCGTGTCCAGCCACCACCGAGTGTTTTGTATAAAATAATATAGGCAGACATTCTTCGTTGTAGCAACTCCGAATAGTACAGTTCAATTTCAAACAGAGAGCGATCAGACTCTAATACTTCTAAAAAACTAGTTACTCCTCCATCATATCTTTCTTTTGAAAGTTTTGCTGCATTTTCTGATGATTCTATTTGAACTTTTACAAATACTAATTCTTGTTCAAGTGTGCGAATATTTATCAGCGCATCCTCAGTTTCCTGAAATGCTGCGGCTACAGTCTTTTTATAACTCAGTTTTGTTTGTTCAGTTCGTTCACGCTCAATTTCTACACGACGTTTATTTTTACCGAATTGAAAAATAGGACCAAAAATACCTGAACCAACAGAACCAATTAAAGCATCGCTTGCATTAAAAGCGGCTAAATCAGCACTTGCTAAACCAATTAATCCGGTTAAACTAATTGAAGGAAATCTCATGGCTTGTGCAACACCAATCCGCGCATTTTGAGCAACAACTAATTGCTCCGCCTCCATAATATCGGGGCGGCGGGTAAGTAACTGCGAAGGCAATCCTACCGGAATAGTTACAGGAACAGCAACATCTTCAATATTTATAAGTGTTAAAATCTCTTTTGGATTTTCACCGATTAAAACACTCAATGCATTCTCGGTAAAAGCCACCGAGCGCTCGTAAATAGGAATTGCTTGAGCAGCAATTGCTTCTTGAATTTGAGCTTGATTTAAGTCAATTTCAGGAATAATTCCTTTGTCAAATCGTTCGCCAATGATTCGCAAAGACTCTTTTCTGGTTTCTAAAGTTCGTTTAGCAGTTTCTAACCTATTTCTGTAATCAAGCAACAAATAGTAGGAGTTGGCTACTTCGGCAATCAAACTAATCTGAATAGCTCCGTAACCAAATTCAGAAGCAGCCATTTCTGCTTTTGCCGATTCGGTGGCTCGTCTGTATTTTCCCCAAAAAACAAGTTCCCAATTTATATTGGCATTGACAGAAAAAGAACCATTAGCTCCTTGCCCCGAAGGAAAACCTCCCATTGTATTTCCAAATCCACCATTTCCACCATATGTAAAACTAGGATACATATCGGCTTTTGTGTAGCCCAAATATGCGCGCGATTCCATAATTCGGGAGGCTGCAATTTGTGCATCAAAATTGTTTTTTAATGCCGAATCGATTAATGCAATTAATGTTGTATCCTGAAATAAATCCTGCCAGACGACTTCCATTACTGTATCAACAGTAGTATTCTGAAACCGGAATGTATCAATAGAATCAATTCCAACATCAACTTGCTGAAAATTGGGACCAACCATGCAACTGCTGAGGAATAGTAGAAAGGCTGATAATGATATTAGTATTTGCTTATTTTTCATGTTATATTTTAATTTTATGTTTAAGCAGTAATAAGTAGAATGTAGTGAGAATGATTGGTTTTTTTTCTTTCTTTCTTTTCTACTCTTTACTCTCTTTCTTCTTCAAAAGATCTCGCTTTTTCTCATATCCGAACAGTTTCCCAATTGCAACAAAAAGCATCGGATACATAAAAACCCCGAGTAATGTTGCAAGCGACATTCCTCCAAGCAAAGCCATTCCCATAACTTTCCTTGCCTCAGCACCAGAGCCGGTGGCAATAACCAGTGGGAAAATTCCGAGAATAAAAGAGAATGCTGTCATTAATATAGGTCGAAATCTAGAACGCGCCGCTTCAATTGCCGCATCAAATAAACTTTTTCCTTTATCGAATTCATCTTTTGCAAATTCAACAATTAAAATTGCATTTTTAGCTGCCATACCAATTAACATTACAAAACTTACCTGTGCAAAAATATTATTTTCGAATGTAGGACTAAAAAAGCGTGAAGCCCACAAAGCAAATAGAGCTCCGAAAATGGCAAATGGTGTACCCAGCAAAATACTAAAAGGTAACGACCAACTTTCGTACTGTGCTGATAAAATTAAAAATACAAAGAGCAACGAAAAGGTTAAAATCATTCCAAGTGAGCCTGATGCTTTTTTCTCTTGAAATGACATCGCATTCCACGAATAGCTCATGTCAGCAGGCAGAACTTCGGCAGCTACTTCTTCGAGAGCGTCCATTGCCTGAGTTGAAGTATATCCGGGAGCAGGAGTACCTGTTACTTCAGCAGAGCGATATAAATTAAATCTTGTTGTATATTCCGGTCCGGTAATAGACTTAATAGTAACCAAAGTTGCCAATGGAACCATATCGCCTCTATTGTTTTTTATAAAGAAATTATTGATATCAGACTCTTTGCTTCTGTATTGAGGCTCTGCTTGAAGATAAGTTTTATATAATCGACCAAATCGAGTAAAATCGTTAACATAAGCACCTCCCATAAATGCACCAACGGTGGAGTACAAGTCATTAAGATTAACTCCCATTTTCAATGCTTTTTCTTTATTAATGTCCATTTTTCGTTGTGGTACATTAGCCTGAAATGTTGAAAATGCCCTTGCAATTTCTGGTCTGGCTTGTGCAGCTTGTATAAACTTTATTAAATTCTCCGATAAATAATGTGGTGTTTTACCAGCTCTGTCTTGAATCATTATACTAAATCCAGAACCGTTTCCTAAGCCAGGAATTGCAGGGGGACCAAATGCAAATGCTTGTGCCTCGTTTATCTCCAAAAACAATTCTTTATTGATTATTTCAATCATCTCTTTTGCTGTTTTATCTCTATCAGCCCAATTTTTTAAACTTGCAAAAGCAAAACCGGTATTAGACGCCATTGCACCCGACAGTAAAGAATACCCTGTAGCATTGGTAACAAATTCTATTTCAGGATGTCGAAGCATAATCTCTTCTATTTTTTTTGCAACGGCATCAGAACGCTGAAGAGATGCGGCATCGGGTAGTTGATAGTTTACAAAGAAATATCCCATGTCTTCTTCGGGAATAAATCCACCTGGAACTAATTTTCCAAAAAATGCAGCCCCAACTGTGAGGATGACAATAAAAATTACGGAACGTTTTAATTTACGGGCAATTACATTTGTTAAACTCATATATGAGTCGGTGGTTTTGTCCATTCCGTTATTGAACTTTTTGAAGAACCACCCCAAAGGTCCCTTATAAGGTTTCGGTTTTGTTAGTAGAATTGAGCATAATGCAGGGCTTAATGTTAAAGCATTCACTGAAGAAACGAGTACCGAAACCACAATTGTAATAGCAAACTGTTGATATAATAGTCCTGTAATACCAGCCATTCCTGCAACAGGAATAAACACAGCAACTAAAACTAAAGTAGTAGCAATTACTGGTGCTGTAACTTTGCGCATTGCATCAAGTGTTGCTTCTTTTGCATTCATCCCTTTGGCAATGTTAACTTGAACTGCCTCGACCACCACAATTGCATCGTCAACAACAATGCCGATTGCCAATACAAGCCCGAGTAACGATAATACGTTAATAGTAAAACCTAACATTGGAAAAAATATAAATGCTCCGATTAAGGAAACGGGTATTGCAATTGTTGGAATTAATGTAGCTTTCCAGTCTTGAATAAAAATAAAAACAACCAAAATTACTAATACCAGTGCGATAATTAGGGTTATCACAATATCTCTGATTCCTGCAGTAATTGGCAGAACAGTATCCATAGAAACTGTATATTCAATAGATTCCGGAAATTCGTTTTTGATAATTTCCATCTCTTTTAGAATGTTTTCTTTTAATTCAACCGCATTGGCACCTGGAGCTTGATATAGAGAAATAATAGAACATTCTTTTTGATTTATTCTGGTATATGCATTGTAAGATTCTACTCCTAAATTAATTGTTGCAACTTCTTTTAATTTTACCTGAGAACCATTTTCTAATGTTCTAATTACAATTTCACCAAAAGATTCAGCAGAATTAAACCGCTCTGGCATTCTTACTGTATAAGTAAATTCGGTTCCGGGAGGGGCAGGTTCTGCACCAAATTTACCTCCTGGCACAATTGTATTCTGAGAGTTTATTGCATTTAAAATTTCGCTTATCGAAATTCCCATTTGCGAAAGTCTGTCAGGCTTTACCCAAATTCGCATTGAATATTCCGAAGCACCTAAAACATTAACTTCGCCAATTCCTTTTAATCGTGCCAACTTATCTTTAATATTTATTAAAGCGTAGTTTCCTAAAAAGTCCTGATCGTAGCGTCCATCTGATGATGTTAAAGTAATCAACATTAGCGTACTCGGCAACGATTTTTTAGTAGTAACTCCCATTTTTGTAACTGCCGAAGGCAATTTAGCTGTGGCAGCTGAAACTTTATTTTGGGCTAAAACTGTGTTCATATCCGGGTCGGTACCAACATCAAACGAAATTTGAATGTTCATACTACCATCATTGGCATTTGTCGATTTCATGTAAATCATGTTATCAACACCATTAATTTCCTGCTCTAACGGAGTGGCTACCGACTCTTCAACATTTAGCGCACTTGCCCCGGTATATCGCGCCTGAACCTGAACTATTGGAGGCGTCAAATTAGGATATTGTTCAATGGGTAATCCTACCAACATTACTAACCCCACAATAACAATAACAATTGCAATTACCATTGCTACAATGGGTCTGTGTACAAAAAAGTTCCCTTTACTTTCCGACATAGTTTCTAAAATTAATTTGAATTACTTTGACTCTCGAATTCTATTTCGGTAGCATTAACTTCAACACCAGATCTCACTTTCTGAACACCATCGATAACAACTTTTTCTCCTGCTTTTAATCCATCTTCTATAACCCAAAAGTCATCAATTTTAGCACCTGCAACAATTTGTCTGGTTTCTATTATATTTTCAATGTTTACAATAAAAACCGAAAATTGCCCTTGTAGCTCAATTACACATTTTTGGGGAATAACAATCGCATCCTCATTAATTAATGGAAATCTAATTTTTGCGTATTGTCCGGGACGAATAATACGTTTACTGTTTTCGAATTGAGCTTGCACTAACAAAGAACCTGTATTACTATCAATTGCACGATCTAAAAAACTAATATGTCCTTTCGAGTCGTGAATACTTCCATCGGCTAAAATTAATTCTAAAATTTTATTTTTTTCTTCGCGAGAATAGAAAAGAGTGTCAGCCGAACCTAAATGCTTCATAACACCTAAATATTGACTTTCAGTAAGAAAGAATTCCACAAATATTTCATCTATTCTTGATACTGTATTTAAAACTACAGTGCTTTGACTTTTTCCAACATATTCGCCAATTTTGGCTTGCGTTTTTCCTATTATTCCATAAATTGGCGACAATATTTTTGTATAACCCATTTTGATTTTTGCTAATCTCAAGTTGGCTTCGGCAGCCTGAACTGAAGATTCTGCAGCATCATATTGAGCTTGTGCTGCATCTAAATCGGCTTTACTAACAGCATTCGATTCTGCCAAAGGTTTATATCTGTTTAAATCGGATTCAGCTTTTGCGTACATTGTTTTTGCCTCGGCAACTTTACTTTGGTACGACGAAACTTCTGCTTCAAACGGCTGCGAATCAATGGTGTAAAGTAGTTGTCCTTTTTTTACAGGATAACCTTCTCTGAAATGAATTCCTTCCAGAAATCCATCAACCCTCGCTCTTATGGAAATATCTTTGTAGCCATAAATCTGACCAACAAACTCTTTATAGTCTGTTATATTTTTTTGCTGCGTAACAATAACATTTACTTTTTGAGGCTGCATTTTTACTTGTTGCTTTGGCGCACAATTAATCAAAACTATTGCCAGTAGTACAATAAGACCATTCTTAAACACGCTGGTTGCTATTTTATTCATTGTTATAAATTTTTAAAAAAAATAATTGAATACATATATTTTGTAGATATTATGTATAATATTACAATAATGTTCAATAATTGTTGAATAATTTGGAATAAAAATAAGAACAAATACAGATAAACTTTACTATCACCTTAAATTTTATTGCTCTTTTTATAATATCTATCATTTTTTTTGATGTCTTTTTATTCAAATTATCCACTCCGTTTAGATAATCGAATGCTTGCTTTGCAATATAACGATTCTTGTTTTTAAGAAGCTCTGCAATTTGTTCCAAAACTTTTTCCGAATTAATATTATGCAATTTAAACAATTCGAGGGTGCTTTTTACAAATGTCCCATTCATCGTAATTAATTGCGATAAAAGAGTTGTAGTTACTTCAATATTCAGTTGGGATACTTGTTTTCAGTTTCTGAATAATCATTCGTTTAAACAAGAATTCCGTTTCACTAAAAACATTTATTAACTTTATCTGAAATCATCTCCATAAACCTGTTTTGAAGTTCGCGTGTAATTTCAACCGATGCAGAAATGTGATTTAAAACCCAAATTTTATCATTGTGATTATTACTGTCGAGTATCTTTACAATGAGTTCGGAATTTAATTTACCAATTGTCAGTTTTTCAATTTCGCGTTTAGTATGTCCGTAAACAATGTGCCAAAGTGTGTAGGGTGTAAAAACTACACCCTACACAATATAATCGAGTACAGCGTAAATTGTGGCCGTTGAAACTGCATAAATGTCTATTTTTTGAAGAATCGTTTGGCGGTACTAATTCACCTTCGACCAATTCGAAACCTAAATAACGCCCAGTAATATTACAGAAGAGTTCTAAATCTACTTATCTATATTCGTTGTCGATGCAAACACCAACAACTATTTTTCGTGAATATTCAATTGGATATTTTTCTGTATCAAATTAAATAATAAGTGTGTCATTCGGAATAGTATCTTTAAAATCAATTATTTGCGGAGCAATTTTATAAATCCCTCCCGAAATAGTAGAAGTATTCATTCTCGAAATTATATTCTTTTCGTTTTGAAAAGAAAGGAAGAAAGAAAGAGGATTAAAAATAAACTTATTACAATAAATATTCTCACTTAAAACATTCAATTCTGGAGGATAATTTTTGACTTACATCTTACAATCTCATATTATTGCAACTGCTCTTTTAAAAAGTTGGTCATTTTTGTATATAAATGTAATGTAGTATTTCCTCCACGTATTCCATGAGCGCGATTTGTATAAATTGCCATATCAAACTGAACTCCGGCTTGTACCATTTTCTCAGTAAACTCAAAAGTATTTTGTGCATGCACATTATCATCAGCCGAGCCGTGAATAATTAGCAGTCGTCCTTTAATATTTCCAGCGTGCGAGAGGGGAGAGTTGTCATCGTAACCATCAGGATTTTCTTGCGGAGTTCGCATGTAACGTTCTGTATAAACAGAGTCGTAAAAACGCCAGCTTGTAACAGGTGCAACTGCGATACCTGCTTTAAAAAGTTCGCCACCTTTTGCCATACTCAAACAGGTCATAAAACCTCCATAACTCCAGCCAAATATAGCAATGTTACTTTTGTCTACAAAAGATAAAGTCCCCAAATATTTTGCTGTTTCAACCTGGTCTTCTGACTCATATTTTCCCAACTGCTGGTATGTTATTTTTCTAAAATCTTCGCCTCTGGCACCGGTTCCGCGTGGGTCAACACAAACAATCAAAAATCCCTCCTGTGCTAAATATTCGTTCCAGCCAATTCCACGTCCCCAAGCATCTGTAACGCTTTGCGAGTTTGGACCACTGTATTGAGTCATTAGTACCGGATATATTTTCGACGAATCGAAACCAGCCGGTTTAATCATGTAACCGTTTAATTTAATTCCACTTGATGTTTTAAAACTAAAAAACTCTTTTTGCGAAATATTTAAAGCAGTTACACTATTTTTTAAAACTGTATTGTCTTGTAAAAACCTGATTTGTTCACCAGTTTTATTATCGTGTACAGTTATGTAATTAGGTACTTTGCTACTGCTATAATAGTTTATAAAGTATTTGTAATTGCTGCTAAAAACAGCACTGTTTGTTCCTACTAATTTTGAAATTTTTCCTTTATTATTTTTATCCTGACTAACAAAATACACCTCTCTGCGAAGTGGCGATTCTGCAGCCGCCTGGTAATAAAAAACTTTCTTAACATCATCGTAACCATAAAAATTAGTGACATCAAATTCGCCCTCGGTTAGCTGCTCCAACTCAAAGCCTTGATTATCGTACAAATAAAGGTGCGACCATCCATTTCGCTCGCTTGTAATTACAAAATTACCGTTGTCCAGAAATGTAAAATCATCGAAAAAGCTCTCATCAATAAAACGGTCGTTTTTTTCGGTAATTAGCGGACGAGAATCTCCGGTGTATGGATTAACAGCCAAAACATCCAATTGATTTTGATGTCGATTCAAGCGCAAAACAACTAAATCATTTGCGTTGGGAGTCCATTTTAATCGAGGTATATAAATATTTGTTTTCTCGCCAATGCTAACATTAATAGTAGTTTTAGAGCGAATTTCATAAACTTTAACAGTTATATCAGAGTTTTTTTCTCCAGCTTTCGGGTATTTAAAAGTTACCTCTCCGGGATATAATTTATTAGCTACTAAACTTGCATCATTACCGCAAGTAATAATATCAGCACCGGCTAATGCCGTAACCATATTGTTGGTTATCACCACATCATCAT
>DAOVTY010000213.1 GCA_030632865.1 Bacteroidota bacterium | reverse complement strand
TGGCAAAGCACGCGGTATTATTGTACGCGATTTGGTGTCAGGTGAAATAAAAAGACACGGTGCACACGCAGTTGTTGTTGCAACCGGTGGTTACGGAAATGTATTCTTCCTCTCTACAAATGCTATGGGAAGTAACGGTTCTGCAGCTTGGCAATGTTACAAAAAAGGTGCTTTTATGTCGAATCCTTGTTTTGTGCAAATTCACCCAACTTGTATTCCTGTTCATGGCGACCAGCAATCGAAACTGACTTTAATGTCGGAGTCGCTGCGAAACGATGGTAGAATTTGGGTTCCTAAGAAAAAAGAGGACGCTGATAAATTGCAAAAGGGCGAAATCTCGGGCAACGATATTCCTGAAGATGACCGCGATTTTTATCTTGAAAGAAGGTATCCTTCTTATGGAAACCTTGTTCCTCGGGATGTAGCATCACGTGCAGCAAAAGAGCGTTGCGATGCTGGCTTTGGTGTTAATTCAGAAGGAAAAGCAGTATTTCTTGATTTTAAGTATTCAATAAAACGCCTTGGGAAAGATGTAATTGAAGCTCGTTATGGAAACCTTTTCCAGATGTACGAAAAAATTACTGACGTAAATCCGTATAAAAATCCGATGATGATTTACCCGGCAATCCACTATTCAATGGGTGGTACTTGGGTTGATTATAACTTAATGTCAACCGTTGAGGGATTATATTCAATTGGTGAAGCGAACTTTTCTGACCATGGAGCAAACCGTTTGGGAGCTTCGGCACTTATGCAAGGTTTAGCCGATGGATATTTTGTATTACCATACACAATTGGAGATTATCTGGCCAACGAAATAATGACTCCGAAAATAAATACAAATGCTCCGGAATTTGAGGAAGCAGAAAAAGAGGTATCTGAAAGATTGAACAAATTATTCAGTATAAAAGGCTCGAAAACTGTTGACCATTTTCATAAGAAACTTGGACATGTAATGTGGGAATTTGTTGGAATGGCAAGAAATAAAGAGGGGCTTGAAAAAGCAATTGTCGAGATTAAACAAATTCGCGAAGATTTCTGGAAAGATGTTAAAATTCCGGGAGAAATGAATAATCTAAATCCTGAATTAGAAAAAGCTGGACGTGTTGCCGATTTCTTTGATATTGGCGAACTTATGGCTCGAGATGCTTTAAACAGGAACGAATCATGTGGAGGACATTTCCGCGAGGAGTCGGTTACTGATGATGGAGAAGCTAAGCGTGATGATGAAAAATTCACCTACGTATCTAACTGGGAGTTTAAAGGAGATGGCAACGAGCCAACTTTACATAAAGAAGATTTGGTATTTGAGAATGTGAAATTAACACAGAGGAGTTATAAGTAATTAGTATATAGTAGTTAGTCACTCGTAATTTATTATTACACTACTTGCTACTAATAATCTTAAAATCTAAAAAAATGGCTGATAAAATTCTGAAGAAACTTAAAATAAAAGTCTGGAGACAAAATAATGCTTCGGCAAAAGGAAAATTTGAAACTTATCCAATAGAAAATATTTCCACCGGATCTTCTTTCCTGGAAATGATGGACATTTTAAATAATGACTTGATTGAAAAGGGAATTGACCCAATTGCATACGACCACGATTGCCGCGAAGGAATTTGTGGAACTTGTAGTTTATATATTAATGGTCGTCCGCATGGGCCCGACACTGAAGTTACCACTTGCCAGTTGCACATGCGTAAATTTAAAGATGGCGAAACAATTGTTATAGAACCTTGGCGTGCAGCAGCATTTCCAGTAATTAAAGACTTAATTGTTGACCGAACTGCATTCGAAAAAATATTACAGGCAGGTGGTTTTGTTTCGGTAAATACAGGTGGAGTACCAGATGCAAATTCAATTCCAATTGCGTACGAAGATGCTGAAGAATCAATGGATGCAGCGTCGTGTATTGGTTGTGGAGCTTGCGTTGCAGCTTGTAAAAACTCGTCAGCCATGTTGTTTGTTTCGGCAAAAGTTTCACATTTGGCAAAATTACCTCAAGGTAAAATTGAAGCTAAAAAACGTGCCCGTAATATGGTTGGCAAAATGGACGAACTCGGTTTTGGTGGCTGCACAAATACGCAGGCTTGCGAAGCTGAATGTCCTAAAAGTATCTCTATTGTAAATATTGCACGTTTAAATCGTGAGTATTTAGTTGCAAGAATGAGTGAATAAAAAAACGTTTTAATTATAGTTATAAGTCTTCTCATTTTTGAGAAGGCTTTTTTTGTATGCATAATTAACAAAAAAGTTCAAAAGTTTATTTAAAGTAGAAATATTAGTATAGATATCTCCTCAAAAGCTGTTTTTTTAAAAATAGTTCACAGTTGTTTGTGTATAAGTCATTGTGCGAAGAAAGATTCTCAATTGTTCAATTTACTACATTCGCACCAAACAAAGAAGAAATTATGCCATACAGACGTTTGCCAACAACAGATAAAGCCAGGATGCGTGCTTTAGAAGCAGCATTTAAAAAGACAACTCTTAAAATAGGTGACAAAATCGCTATCTCAATTCCATTTATTGAAGAGCTGAAACTTGTAAAAGAGAGGTTTACTAATATGTTGACTCATTATGAGTTGAATATTAAAATTCAATCGGAACGTAATCAGGAATATAAAACGGCAATGGAAAATGCCAGAATGTATATCTCGCATTTTATTCAGGTACTTTTTCTTACTTCGGAGCGCGGAGAGATTAATGGTGGTATTAAATATTACGAATTGAAAGAGTTTGAGGGTAAAGTACCTCCGTTAAATACCGAGGAGGAAATTTTATATTGGGGCAAAAAAGTAGTAGAGGGCGAACAAAAAAGAATTCAAAGTGGAGGCAGCGCAATTTATAACCCATCAATTGCAATGGTGAGAATTAAAATTGAACAGTTTAATGATGCTGCAATATTTCAAAATAATCTGAGAAGAAATACATCGCGCTCTTTCGATAAAATGCGCGAAATGCGAAAAATTACAAATGATTTTATAAGTAGATTGTGGTCTGAAATTGAAGAAAATATTATTTCTGACGATGCTAAAATTAAACGACAGATTTCTCAGGAATATGGATTGATTTATGTTTTCAGAAAAAGTGAAAAGAAAAATATACCAGCCAAAGAATTTGTAAAAGAGATGCAGCGCGATTTGGTTTTCGATTTTGGTAGTTAAATCAATCTATTTTTTCGAATTTTTATTTGATTCCCTTTATTTTGCCGTTTAATCATTAGCATAAAAACTAATACTAAACCGAAGCTAATAATAGCCATGTAGTAACTTTCCGAGGTAGAGCCTATATTTTCTATTTCAGGTTGAATCAAATTTTTATCTATTAAAAAATATCCGATTACTGCGAATGTGTTGTTTAGAAAATGGGCAACCATTGGTAACCACATCGAGCCGCTCCAAACTAACATATAACCAAATAAAACACCCAATAACATACGCGGAATAAAACCATAAAATTGCATGTGTAATGCGCTAAAAAGAATTGCCGAAATCCAAATCCCCCAATTGTTACTGCGTGTCCAGTTTGTAAAAATACGTTGAATTACACCACGAAAAAGAAGCTCCTCGCCAATTGCCGGAAGCAGTGCAATCATAAATATATTAAAAAGTAAACCTCCGGTTGTGTCAACTTTTAAAAATGCTTTAGTTATTATTTCTGCATTTTCTTCTGCATTTGTCATCCACTGCTCCACACCCGATAACCATTCCGGAAAATTCATGTTTGCATTTAACTCGCCAACAAAATTTACAAATGGGGCTGCGAATAACATCAACACAAAAATCAATAAAATGGATACAGAATTAATCGATTTTTTTAAATATAGATATTCCGAAATTTTACCATAATATAACCAACCTAAAATAAGAGGAGGAACTATAAATAATCCGACCGCCTGAACTACTTGAAAATACTTTAACACATTAATCGTTTTTGGGTCAGTCATTTCGTTTATTGTCGAAAGATTCATCAGGGAGTCTATTCCAATAAATGGCATTGCCACTAAAATGGAGATTATCATAAAAATGAGAAAACTCACCAGAATTACGAACATCGAAAACATTAGTTGCGGGAAAGGTTTCATATCCCTAAAAGCAGTAAAAGCCATATTTAAAAATTTGTTTCGGCAAATATAGTTTATTGTATAGAATTAGACTATTTCGTTTTGTTGTTATTATAGCGAGAGCAGAAAATTAAAAAATAGCTGTAGAATTAACTCTAATTTTCGTTTTTATAAATTATTTCAAAGGATAAATTTTTGTTTAAATAGCTGTGAATTAGTATATAAATGAGCTAATCCAGCATATTTATAAAACTAATAATAGGTTTGTTCTTTACATGGATGATAAGAATTTTGCTGGTCTCGGAAAAGTATTTATATTTGCAACCCGTTAGCAAAGAAATTTCAATTGAAATAAAAATATATTGCGGGATGGAGCAGTTGGTAGCTCGTTGGGCTCATAACCCAAAGGTCGTAGGTTCGAGTCCTGCTCCCGCTACAAAGGCCGGAAGATTTTATCTTCTGGCCTTTTTTATTACCTTTAATTTCATGTGTTTATAATTAATTTTTTTTACGGCAACACATGGAACTTGCGGAATAATAATCATCCTGTGTAATTATTATTATGCTCGTTTAATATCATGAAATTAAATTTTTTATGCTAGAGAAACTAAACCTATTCTTCGATAAACTAATTTGTCTATTATTAATTTTCACAAAATAATTAACATGGTAAAATTTATATTTGGTATTATAAGCCTTTTTTTAATTGGCTGTTCTGTTCCGCAAAGCAATTCAACAAAAACCGCAAAGCAACCTATCGACTATGTTAATCCGTACATGGGGAATATAAGTCATTTGCTGGTTCCTACATTTCCAACCATTCACCTGCCCAACAGTATGCTACGAGTTATTCCAAGTAGAAGAGATTTTACTACAGATAAATTAAACGGGTTACCGGTGGTTACAACCAGTCACAGAGGAAGTTCTGCTTTTAATATCAGTCCGGTTTCGGGTACCCAAATTAATTTGTTGCCAGTTTACGATTATAGCTACGATCAGGAGAAAATTACACCATATTCGTGGGACGTTTATCTTGATGATGAAAATATCGAAATTTCATATGGAGTTTCAAATCAAGCAGGTATTTATTACATAAGTTTTGATGATGATGAGGCAAAGTATCTTTTGGTAAATAACAAACGAGGTAAAATTAAAGCTGAAAATGGAGCTGTTACCGGATATCAAATTGTGTCGAATGACGTTACACAAAATACCACAAAAATTTATTTGTATCTGGAAACAGAACAGAAATATGAAAAATCAGGAATACTAAAAGATGGCGAAATTTCTGATGAAATAGAAGCCGATGGCAGAAACAAATGTATTGCACTGCAATTTAGCACAGATACAAAACAAATAAAAGTACGTTACGGTATTTCATTTATAAGCGAAGAACAAGCAAAAGCAAATTTGTATCGCGAGATTGCAGATTATAATATAGATAAAGTAACGCGAAATGGGCGTGAAATATGGAATAACGCATTAAGTAAAACACTGGTTGAAGGTGGAAGCAAGAATGATAAAACAGTATTTTATACTTCTATTTATAGAACATACGAACGTCCAGTTTGTATTTCGGAAGA
>DAOVTY010000170.1 GCA_030632865.1 Bacteroidota bacterium | reverse complement strand
ATGAAAAAAGTAATTTATACAGTAATAATGGTATTCTTGGTTGCATTTGTTTCAACTCAAACATCAGCTCAGAAAAAGGGAAACGAAATAGTTTGCTTTAAGAGTGACATGGATTGTGGTGATTGCGAAAAAACAATTACCGAGTATGTAAAATTCGAGAAAGGTGTAAAAAACTTAAAAGTTGATCACATTTCTAACACTATTTTAATTGAATACAAAAAGGGTAAAAACACTGATGAGGGATTTGCCAATGCAATTGAAAAGAAAGGATATAAAGCGAATAAAATTACTGAAGAGCAATACAAAGAAATGGTTGCACATGCTAAAGAACACGAACATGTACATAGTGATGAAGTTCATACGGAGAGAAAATAATTGTTCTTTTTTGTTTCGTTGATTATATTATTTTAACTGTTATAGTTTTATCAGTTTGGTTAAAATAACTAGACTAAATTTTATGTTTTATTAATCATAAGTTAATCAAATCTTACATTTATTAATTCGATTGGTTCAAATACAAATAGCTAATCTACTTCGTTTAGTTTTGCACAAAATCAAATTAATGAGTAGTAAGCAACAGTGGAATAATTTTCCTTTCAAGCCAAAGAATATTCCGTTTTTTTACGGGTGGGTAATTTTATTTGCTTCTACAATTGGAGTATTGATTAGTGCTCCGGGGCAAACCATGGGAGTTTCTACTTTTACCGATTATTTGCTCGACAATATCCAAATTAACAGAAATCAGTTAAGCATTGCTTACATGATTGGAACAATTGCCAGTTCTCTAATTTTAACTTATGCCGGTAAAATGTACGATAAATATGGTGCACGCTGGGTTGGAATGGTGATCTCAATAATGCTTTCGTTGGTGCTTTTATTGTTGAGTCAGTCGGACCGGATAATACACCTTTTTATTGATGATAACAGTTCGAGTTTATACATAGGTTTTGCAATGGCAGTTCTCATGCTATTGTTTTTCGGATTACGTTTTTCGGGACAGGGAGTGCTAACTATGATATCGCGAAATATGCTCATGAAATGGTTTATTGCGCGGCGTGGTTGGGTAAATGGCATATCTTCGGTTTTTGTAGCACTTGGTTTTTCAATGGCGCCACTATCTTTCGATATGTTAATTAATGGAACTTCGTGGAGAGGAGCGTGGATTTTAATGGCAGTTTTTATTGGTCTGTTTTTTACTTTGTTCGTTTTCTTATTTTTTCGCGATAATCCCGAAGATTTGGGAATGATTCCCGATGGCGAATTTCATGGGAATAGAGAGCACGACGTAATTATAAAACCATTTAAACAGTTCACTTTAACAGAAGCACGCAAAACATTAAGTTTTTGGTTATTTGCAATTCCACTGGCCATGTACGCACTTTATATTACCGGTTTCACTTTTCATCTCGTTTCTATATTTGAGAATGTGGGAATGAGTCGCGAAAAAGCATTATCTATTTTTATTCCAATCTCTATTATTTCTGTGGTGATATCGTTAACAGGTGGCTACATAAGTGATAAAATTAAGTTGAAATACTTACTTTATATAATACTTGCAGGCCAGTTAATAGCGTTATTCTCACTAGGAAACTTAAACGATGGATTGTTTTATTACGGTTTTATAATTGGCAATAGTATTGTAAGTGGCCTGTACAATGTTTTAATGGCTGTTACATGGCCACGCTTTTATGGTCGCAAAAATCTTGGTAAAATTACTGGTTTTGTAATGTCGATAATTGTTTTTGCAAGTGCGCTGGGGCCAATAATATATAGTTTTTCGGCTACTAAATTGGGAAGTTATAGTTTCGCTTTTTTCGCTTTGGGTGCTGTTATTTTGCTTATTGCATTTTTTAGTTTTAAAGCAAATAACCCGCAAGATAAACTGGTAATTTCTCAATAAATTTAAGTAGTTTTAACATCATAATATTCACTAAATCAACAAAGATGAAAACAACTTCATTCTATTTTTTAATCATTTCAGTTCTGTTTTTAACCTCGTGCCAACCTCAAATAAAAAGTGGCGATTGGCAAACTATTTTCGATGGAGAAACTTTAGATGGATGGAAAAAAGCGGGTGAAAATCCTGAGAGTATTTATGTTGAAGATGGAGCCATTAAATGTGCTGGCTCTCGTTCGCATCTTTTTTACGAAGGAGAATTTAAAAACTTTGAGTTTGAAGCTGAAATAAAAACTTTAGAACACTCTAATTCAGGAATTTTTATTCATACAAAATATCAAAAAGAGGGTTGGCCGGCATCAGGTTACGAAATTCAAGTTAATAACTCTTACAGGGGTTCTGTTAAAAATCCTGAACGTAAGAAAACCGGTAGTATTTATAGTATTAGAAACGTTTATTATCCGTTGGCAAACGACAATGAGTGGTTTACTATGCGGATAAAGGTAGTTGAAAATTTTGTTGAAATTTTTGTAAATGATGTAAAAGTGAATGAATATACCGAGCCAGATAATGCATGGCGTTGGGAAGGGGGAGAAACTCTAAAATTAGGATCAGGAAGTTTTGCACTTCAGGCACACGACCCAAAAAGCACGGTGTATTATAAAAATATAAAGCTAAAGGAATTGCCAGCAGGAGAAAAAAAATCTGTTGAAGATAAAGATTGGGATACTTTAATTACAAAATTAATGAAGCCCGGTTTTCCGATTATCGATTTTCATGTTCACCTAAAAGGTGGTTTGACTATTGACGAAGTAGTAGCCAATTCGCAGAAGCTGGGAATAAATTATGGTGTTGCTCCAAACTGTGGTTTGCATTTTCCGGTTACCGACGATGAATCGTTGTTTGCATACATGGACACTGTTGCAGGTAGCCCTATATTTAAGGGAATGCAGGCAGAGGGTAGGGAATGGATTACTCTTTTTTCGCCAGAAGCAATTGCAAAATTCGATTATGTTTTTACCGATGCGATGACATTTACAGATAGGAAAGGACGTAGAAATCGTATTTGGTTAGAAGATGAAGTATGGGTTGACGATAAGCAACAGTTTATGGATGATTTAGTGATTAAAATAGAAGCAATTTTCTCTCAGGAACCTGTTGATATTTATGTAAATCCTACTGTTTTACCTGCTGTTATTAGAGATGAATATGAACAACTTTGGACAAAAGCACGAATGGCAAAAGTTGTTAAAGTTTTAGCAGATAATAACATTGCGCTGGAAATTAATGCACGTTATAAAACGCCAAATGCGACTATGATAAAAATGGCAAAAGAGGCGGGAGTGAAATTTGCATTTGGTACAAATAATATTGAACGCGAATTGGGACAGCTTGAATACTGCTTGGAAATGATTAAAGAGTGTGGAATAACTCCCAACGATATGTTTGAGATTAAACCGCACGCAGAAAAACCTGTTAATGTAAAAGGCTTACCCGATAAAATTACCGGATAAACAGAATTGTTCTTAACGTTTGACTTTTTAACACCAGTTCGATTTACAAAATGTATACATCATTTGTTAATGTTGATTATTAAAATGCTAAGCTAGATTCTATCAAGGGATTGCTTTTGGTAAGTTGACGATGACAACTTATGAACCGGTTTTTTTACAAAAATAATACATACAATGAATTCGTTGTTTCTTAAAAATATCTCAGTTCATCCTGACTGGAACGTTTTTTTATCAGAAAAAATAATTGATTTAATTTTTCAAATTGAATTTGAGATAACTAAAAATGAATTTACGCCGTCATCAGAAAAAGTACTACGTTTTTTAGAGATGCCACTTTCGTCGGTAAAAGTAGCTATTGTGGGGCAAGATCCTTATCCGCAAATAGGAGTTGCCACCGGCCGTGCTTTTGAAGTGGGTACATTAAAATCGTGGAGCGAGCCATTTAGAAATGTTTCGTTGAAAAATATTCTGAGAACTTTATATAAAGCGTACACAGGAGAGATAATAAACTACAACAAATTAAAAGAAAAATTGGATAACGAATTCCCTTTGTTGGCTCCCTACAAACTATTTAAACATTGGGAAAAACAAGGTGTACTTTTAATTAATACTTCGTATACTTGCGAGCCAGGGATACCAGGTAGTCATAAAAAAATATGGGCTATGTTTAGCGAAGAATTACTTAACTACATTAACAATACAAACGTTTCTATTAATTGGTTTTTATGGGGAAATCATGCGATAGAAGCAACACGAAATTTAAACATAAACAACAAAACTGTATCGCAACATCCAATGATGTGCTACAAAAAAGAGGGGCGAGATAGCGATTTTCTTTATGGTAAAACAAACTGTTTCAAGCAATTAATAAACGATATAGATTGGACAGGATATAATTTGACCAACAAACAGACTTCAGCAACAACTTTGTTTTAATTATTAGACAATTAATTTATAATTGTGAATAATGCAGGCGAATTTGAATTTTACAGAATACCTTTTTTATTAATTGCATATACAATAATATCAACTATATCATCATTGTTAAAAGAATTTCTGTTTATTGTTAAATCAAATAACTCTTCGTTTAATTTTTCTTGGTGAATTGCTTTTCTAAATATAATACGTTCTTTTTCAACTTTATTAATAAACTTGACAGACTCTTCGCGGTTTAAGCCATTATTATCTTGAATAGTTTGAACCCTATAATTGAGTGGAGCAATTAATTTTAAATGAAAAGATTTTTCAATATCACCGGCAATTATATGTCCGGCCCTTCCAACAATTATTGAATATCCATCGATACAAGAATTGCGAACAATATCGACAACGGTTTTTATGATTCGCTGTTCGCTCTTGAAGTTTTTGTTACTAAACGCTTTTAAAATTTCATCAAAAGCATATTTCTCAGATTGCTTAAAAACACGTCGAATCTCGTCCGATTCTAAATTTAACTCTAACGCACTCTGATGATATATCTCTTTACTAAGCACCTCCCAATTGCTGCTTTTATTATGGCTGTTTAATCTGGAAGCAATTAGTTTAGCTAATTTTATTCCATTGCAACCAACTTCTCTAGAAATTGTAATTACAGGGCCTGCTGTTGTAGAGTTATTCTTTTTAATAAAATCCTCTTCCTTCATGCGTTTATTTAAATATCCCATTAATACATTGCTCATAATTATATTTTTAAGTTTTGTTCTATTTGGTTTACGGTGAAACTATATTTGGGTTATACTTTTGTTCAATAGAATCAAAAAAAATATTCATATATCATTTTACTTCTAAAAAAAAGATTAATTTATAATATATTCGTGTAAAATAAATTGATTCAAAAATTAGAACAATGTTTGATAAAAGTACATATTTAAATAGAAGAAAATCTCTTCAGAATAAGGGATTAAATGGAGTTGGATTAATTCTTGGAAATGGAGAGTCGCCTATGAGTTACAGCGATAATACATATCATTTCAGACAAGATAGTTCTTTTCTATATTTCTTTGGTCTTGATTTTCCGGGGTTAGCAGGGGTTATAGATTTCGACAGTGGCAAAGATTATATTTTTGGTAACGATGTGGATATTGAAGATATAATTTGGATGGGACCGCAAGTGCCTTTGAAAGAGAATGCAAAAAAAGTTGGAGTAAGTAATACTGCTGCATTTTCGAAAATATTTGATTTTATCTCATCTGCAATTCAACAAGGCAGAAAAGTGCATTTTTTACCTCCTTACCGAGGCGATAATAAAATGCTACTCGAAAAACTTTTGGGTATTTCGTCATTACGAATTCAGGATTATGCTTCTCTACAGTTTGTGAAATCTGTAATCGATATCCGCTCTATTAAAGAGCCAGAAGAAATTATTGAGATTGAAAAAGCGTGCGCAACAGGTTACGAAATGCATGTAGTTGCAATGAAAATGGCACAGCCCGGAATGTGGGAGCAAAAAATTGCAGGAACAATTGAAGGTATTGCAATTGCCGGTGGAGGAATGACATCTTTCCCTATAATACTTTCTCAACATGGCGAAACTCTGCATAACCATAGCCATTCGCAAATTTTAGAAGAAGGAAATTTGATGTTGACAGATGCAGGTGCGGAGTCGTTATTGCATTATGCTTCCGATTTTACGCGAACAGTTCCTGTTGGAGGAAAGTTCACACAAAAGCAGCGTGAAATTTACGAAATTGTACTGGCTGCAAACGATAGAGGGCAGGAACTTACTAAACCGGGTGCTACATATTTATCAGTGCATTTGGCTGCCGCCGAAGTTATTGCATCAGGATTAAAAGATTTAGGTTTGATGAAAGGCGATGTAAAAGAAGCTGTTAGAAGTGGTGCTCATGCAATGTTTTTTCCTCATGGATTAGGACACATGATGGGATTGGATGTGCACGATATGGAAGATCTTGGACAAATACATGTTGGATACGATGATGAAATTCGCCCTGTTGACCAATTTGGAACTGCTTATTTACGACTGGGGCGTAAACTGCAACCAGGTTTTGTAATTACAAACGAACCTGGTATATATTTTATTCCGTCGTTAATTGATAAATGGCAAAATGAAAAGATTAACAATGAATTTATTAATTTCGATAAGGTGAATGAATATCGTAATTTTGGCGGAATTCGATTAGAAGATGACATTCTAGTTACAGAAACAGGTAGTAAATTAATTGGAGAACGAATTCCAATTACTCCCGATGAAATTGAAGAGACTGTATCAAAATAAAAAAAAACATCCGTTAATTGACGGATGTTTTTTTTAATATTCTATTGTAGAAATAATCCATTTCCAAATATATCTCATCTCTAATTTCACGACATTTATTCTTTAATTCATCACGATTTTTAAACCCCTTGTAAGGGTTGTGAAATCCTAAATGTAGTTTGCGTTTATATTTAATTGGAGGGATTTTTAACTCTTCGTTTGTTCCATCGCCAACCGTAATCAAGTAATCAAATTCTAATTTGTCGAATTTTGAATAATGAACAGGTTCTGATGATTTTAGTTTAATTGATAATAGCGAAACAAGACTACCAGAATTAAAAAGAATAAAACGATCAATTAACGAAATATTTGGCAAATCTTTTAAAGATAGTAACTATGATAAAAAACT
>DAOVTY010000156.1 GCA_030632865.1 Bacteroidota bacterium | reverse complement strand
TGAAACATGTAAACAGAGAAATTAATATAGATGAATGTACTTTTTACGAATTAAATAAACGGACAAGAAACTCTGAGCTCCCCGGATTTTTAAAACCAATAAAACAGGGTTTTGACGTTGGTGTAATTTCGGAAGCAGGCTGCCCGGGTGTTGCCGACCCTGGTGCCGATGTTGTTAAAATTGCCCATCAGAAAGGATATAAAGTTGTGCCAATTGTGGGACCATCATCCATTTTATTAGCTTTAATGGCTTCGGGGTTAAATGGGCAAAATTTTGCTTTTGTGGGATATTTACCTATAAAACCCAACGAACGTGTTAGAGAAATTGCTGTGCTTGAAAAGCAAGTTATAAATAGGAAACAAACTCAAATATTTATAGAAACACCTTATCGCAACAATCAGTTAATAAGCGATTTACTTAAAACTTGTTCTCCCTCTACTCTTTTATGTATTGCTGCAAATATTACCGGCGAGAATGAATTTATAGCTACAAAAACTATTCAGGATTGGAAAAACAAAGTTCCTGAATTACACAAACAACCTGTTATATTTTTAATTGGATAGTATTTTGGGCAGGTTAAATTCGAATCTGCTATTAATTTGGTGTAATGCGAATTATGACTTGCATAACACTAAATTAATTTCAACTCTTTCAGAATTTCAAATTCCGATTCAAAATTGGGTGTGAAAATTCCTTCTCCCAAATTGTTTTCAATCTGCTTTCTTGTCCAAAAACGTGCCTCTTCCACTTCATCGGAATGTACATGGTAATTTTTATAATCGAAAGTGATAAACATATAAATAAACTCAGATTCTACATCCGATTCCCATTTGTATGCCTTATGAAGTTTTGCAGAAAAATTCTTCAGTCCTATCTCTTCGGATGCTTCTTTTTTTAAAGCCTGTTCTAAAGTTTCGCCTGCAGAAATATGGCCACCAACGGCTGTATCCCACCTGCCAGGCTGAATATCTTTTGTTATCGGCCGTTTCTGCAAAAGAATTGCTTTGTTACGGTTTATTACATGTAAATGAACAACGGGATGTAACAACTTGCTGCCATTATGAACTTGGCTGCGAGGAGCCTGCCCGATTACTTTTCCTTTTTCATCAACAAGAGGAACCCACTCTTCATCTGCCAATTGTTTCCGTTTTTTACGTTGGCTATATAATTCAAATAAAAAATATGCGCCAAATAAAATATAAAACAGTCCTCCACTTATAAAAGCCCAAGCTGTTTTGCTCATAAAAAATGTTGAGTAAAATACCAGAATTGTATGACCACCAAAAATATAAAAAAGGTACTTTAGACTTTTGCGCATCTGAGTTAATTGCGCATCGTTAAAAGTGGCATCCTTTAAATAACGTTGCCCCATTAAGCCAATAACATTTACTTTGGAAAATGCTGAAACTGCAAGTACTGCAACCAAAATTAACTCAATTAAACCTGGCTTTAGTTTGAAAAAAATATCGTTGTCTAAAAGAATTGAAATCGCGCCTAAACTAACCAATAACAGAGTGTCGAAAAGAATAAATTTATCGAAACGTTTCTCTTTAAAACCTATAAAAAGCAACTCTGCTAATCCTACACCAATAGCCACAAATAACCCGATTTTAGTCCCCCATATCTCATCGGCTGCGATAAAAACAAAAAGAGGTATAAAACCGGGCAAAAGCTTTTTAAAAAGCTGAGTTCTGTTCATAATTAAAAGTTTTTCCTATTTAAAAGAAAAACTACTCTTCTTCATCTGGTGGATTTAATGGATAAATTTTATAAATTTCAACTTCCATTAATAAGGTTGTAAACCCTGGAACTATACCATTTCCGTTTTGCGAATAAGCAACTTCAGAAGGAAGAACTAAATTTGATTTACCATTTAATTGCATAAATGTTACAGCTTCGTCGAGGCCGCTAATTACACTACCAGTGCCTACAACAAATTCCATTGGTTCATATCTAAGTCCATCTAAATATCCTTCGCTTTGATCTACTAAAAAGCTATCAATAGTCCAAGTGGCATAAAATATCTGTATTTTATCGCCGGGTAGTATTGTATCACCTTCACCTTTAATTGTCTCTATATAATATAATCCTGAAGTCTTAGGAACTGAGTCGGGATAATTCTCGCTAATAAATTCATCTAAAATTGCCAACTCATTTTCTCTCAATTTTTCTTGACTATTATCATCTCCACAAGCCAAAAAGAAAACCGCTACTATCGAAATTAAAATCAATCTTGTTAAAATACGTATCATATTTATAATTAAATTTTATTATTAAAGTTATAATGATGGGTGCAAATCTATCATTTTCACCACAAAAATCAATGTTTTATAAGGGGGAATAGTTCCCGACCCTGTACTACCATAAGCAAATTGCGAAGATACTATTAACTGAACTTTGGCATTTTTATTAATAAGTTCCATTCCTTTGTCCCAACCTGTAATCATTGGTGGAAATCCTAGAACAAAATCCAATGTTCCATTTTCTTCAAGCTCATCTGAAGCATCAAATAACGTTCCATCAACATAATAACTGGCATATCCAACTTCCAAAGAATCACCTTCTTGCGGAAATTCTCCTTCGCCTTCTTCCAGAATAATATAATAAAGTCCAAAATCAGTAGTATCAATATTGTAACCATTTTCTACTAAATCGTTTATATAAGCGGCTAACTCTGCCTGTTCTGCTCTTTGAGATGAAACAACAGGTTCGTCGGCAAAGCCCAAACACGATGTAAGAAATGCGATAAATGAAATTCCAAGTAATAATATAAAGCCTGATTTTTTCAAATTAATGCTCTTTTATATTTTTGTATCTAATAACAGATGTTTAAACTCTGGTAAAAGTTGCGTAAACTTTTCAGAAGTTGCTTTAAGCGAAAGTTTCGATTCGCCACCTGATGCGTTTAAATGCCCACCTCCGTTAAAATGCTCTTTTGCAAATTTGTTCGTCGGGAAATTTCCTTTCGAACGAAATGATGCTTTTACCAAATTTTCTTTTTCAATAAATAATACGCTAAATACAATATTTTTTATTGATAATGGGTAGTTTACAAATCCTTCTGTGTCACCAGATTTAAAATCGAATTGCTTCAACTCTTCTTTTGAAATAGTAATAACTGCCGCACGATATTCAGGATACACAACCATTTTCTCATTCAAACAGTAGCCAAGTAGTTTCATTCTATTGGCTGAAAAGTTGTGATACACACCCGATTGAATCTTTTCAGTATCAATTCCAAATTTCATTAATTCAGACACAACTTTAAATGTATTTGGCCGCGATGTGTTATGATTAAAAGCTCCTGTATCGGTTAAAATGCCTGTGTATAGTGCTTCTGCAGCATTTTGAGTAATATGTTTTTCCAGCCCAATTTTATTAATAATATCAAAAATTAACTCAGCCGTTGAACTATATTCGGGCTCCGAAATCATAAAATCGCAAAAATTTGTAGGATACGGATGATGATCTATTAAAATTTTTATTTTACTAAATTCTAATAACTTTTTCCCCAGTTTTCCTGCCCGACTGGCTTCATTAAAATCAACAATAATTAAAATATCAGCATCTTTAAATGCAGACTTTCCAGCTTTTTTATCGATATCGTAATTTATGATATTAACTTTAGAAGCAAACCACTTTAAAAATTCAGGATAATCATTTGGTGTAACAATGTTTACTCTATGCCCAAAATTTGCAAGTATCTCAGCTAAACCAATTGCTGAACCAATTGCATCTCCATCCGGGTTTTCGTGCGGTACAATCACCACATTTAATTTCGCCTCGGCAAGAATGTGTTTAACCGATGTAAGTATCTCTAATCCAGTGTTTTTCAAAACAGTAATAATTTGATTGTGCAAATATACTAAATCTGTTTACGGTGCAAGTGTTTAACAATCCAATTTTTTATAATATTGTGGAATAATAACATTTATTAAAATATAAAAAGATGAACAGAAATTTAACCTTTACAATGATAAAGCCAACGGCTTTTAAAAACAACAATACAGGTGGTATTTTGAAAATGATAAATGATGCGGGGTTTGTAATTAAAGCGATGAAATTAACTCGATTATCACCTGAATTTGCGGGTGATTTTTATGCAGTTCACAAAGAGAGACCATTTTACGGGGCTCTTGTTGATTTTATGAGCTCGGGGCCTATTATTGCTGCACTACTTGAAAAAGATAATGCTGTTGATGATTATCGTACTTTAATTGGAGCAACAAACCCTGAAAATGCAGTGAAAGGAACAATAAGAAAAATGTATGCAACCAATTTACAACAAAATGCTGTGCATGGTTCTGATAGCGATGAAAATGCAAATATAGAAGCAGATTTTTTCTTCTCTAAAACAGAAAGATATTAAGTAAACTCTCGCAAAGACGCGAAGATGCATGGGAAATTAAAAAGCTAAAAATTATTTTTATTGATTTTTTTTGCAGCTTAGTGCCTTTGCGAGAATAAATTTCTATTTGAATATTATTGTCTTAACAATCTCCGCACCCGCTTTTTCGTTAATTTTGCGCCTTATCTCTTCGCGCATCATAAACAGTTCGTTTTTTACAACCGACGAACTAATCTCTACAAATAGTATTTTTTTACGGATATAAATATTGCGAGTATAATGTGCAATTGTTTTTCCCAATAAGTTTTCCCACGATTGAACCACATCCACTTCCTTCAATTTACGTTCAATCCGGTTATCTTTAATGTACTCTTTCATTATGTCGCCCAACGACTGTGTGTTGCTTCTTCTCATTATGCCATTTCTACTTTTCCTGAATCAACATTAAAAATACGATAATCTGTTTTCATTTTCTTAATTATTGAATCTAAATGTTCGCGATTGGTATCTGTTAGGAATATCTGACCAAACTGTTCGCCCGCTACAACCTTGACAATTTGCTCTACCCGGTGCTGGTCGAACTTATCAAAAACATCATCGAGCAAAAGTATCGGTTTTAACCCCGAAATCTCTTTTATAAAATCGAATTGTGCCAATTTAAGAGCCACCAGATAAGTTTTTTTCTGTCCCTGCGACCCCATTTTTTTTATCGGAAAATCACCGATATAATATATCAAATCGTCTTTATGAATACCTTGAGTTGTATATTGTGCTTTTCTATCTTTTTGCAACGACTCCTTTAACAAATTCTCAAAACTCTCTTCATTCAAACTTGAATGGTGTACAAGACTTACATTTTCGTTTCCTTGCGAAATAAATGAGTAGTAATGTTGAAAAACTGGAATAAGCTTCTCCACAAATTTAGTGCGCTGTTCGTAAATTCTGACTCCATACTCTATTAACTGCATGTCCCAAATAGAAAGTAATTCAGCATCAAAATTTCGTTCAGCAGCAAAATGTTTTAACAAATTATTTCGCTGAAGCAGAGCACGATTATATTTTAATAAATCAGCGAGATAGTTATTATTATACTGCGAAATTACACCATCCATAAATTTTCGTCGTTCGTCGCTACCTCCTAAAATAAGGTTAACATCTGATGGTGTAATCATTACCAACGGCAACAATCCTATATGATTGGCAAGCTTTTTATAAACTTTAGAGTTACGTTTAAATTGCTTTTTCTGACCCTTTTTTAATCCTACAGAAATAGTTTCATCCGAATCAAGTCTCCGGTATCTACCATTCAGCATAAAAAAACTCTCTTCGTGCTATATATTTAGCTGATCGATAGAAGTGAAAAAGCTTTTGCAAACCGACAAGTAATCAACAGAATCGAGCATATTAGTTTTTCCGGCTCCATTTTTACCAATAAAACAGTTCAATTTGGGTGAAAAATCAACATTTACTTCACCAATATTTTTATAATTTATAATCGAAATATTATCGATATACATAATTCAAATCGTTATTTTTTTCGAAAACAAAACTAATTAAAAACGGCAGACAAAGTTGTAGAGTTAATAAAAAGCTATTAATAACAGTCGGATGTTGATTATTATTGAAAAATAGTACTCGTTATCCAATACAGTTTTGAAAAAAAAACTACTTTTGCGGCACAATTTTGATTACGATAAAAAAATGGCTAAAAATAAAACTCAACAAGAAGATAATTTACAGGAACTGGAAAGTGCGTTAACTAAAACGGAACGTTTTATCGAGAATAACCAAAATATGATTACCTACATTGTAGGTGGAATTATATTAGTAGTAATTCTTTTCCTTGGTTTCAGCAAATTTTATTTGCAACCAAAAGAAGACGAAGCACTGTCGCAAATGTTTATGGCAGAAAACTATTTTGAAAAAGATTCGTTTAATTTGGCTATTAACGGCGATGGAAACTACCTTGGATTTTTAGATATTATTGATGATTACGGAGTTACAAAATCGGCAAATCGTGCAAAATATTATACAGGTATTTCTTACTTGCACCTAGGACAGTATGAAAATGCTTTGGATTATTTAAAAGGATTTAAATCTGATGATTTATTGCTTTCGCCTGTTGCAGAAGGTGCGCAAGGCGATGCTTTATTAGAATTAGGTGAAGCTGATGACGCTTTAAAGCATTATATTAAAGCATACTCTTTAACCGACAATAATTTAACAACTCCTGTTTATATGATGAAAGCAGCTAGTTTGTTAGAGACTATGGATGAATTGGAAGATGCACTTTCGTTGTACGAAGAGATTAAGGAGAAATATCCAACTTCGGTAGAAGGCACAAACATTGACAAATTTATAGCTCGTGTGAAATTAAAATTGAGTTAATAACTTACAATATTTTTAAATTAAGCCCCTCTTTTCGAGGGGCTTTTTAGTTACAAATAAATTGTCCAGTTATATAATTTAAATAAATGATAAATTACCGTAGTTTAAGATTACGATAATAGTTGAAATAATTAATAAACATCATTAAAAATGGCTACAAAAGATTTATCTCAATACGATATTAATTCGGTTCCATCAGCAGAAAACATGAGATTTGGAGTTGTTGTGGCTGAGTGGAATTTCGAGGTCACTTCTGCATTAGCAAACGGAGCTATCGATACTCTAAAAAAGCATGATGCTACTGATAATAATATCTTCGTAAAATATGTTCCTGGCACTTTTGAACTTCCACTTGGTGGACAGTTTTTTGCTGAACACGAAAATGTTGATGCTATTATTTTGCTCGGCTGTGTTATACAAGGCGAAACACGACACTTCGACTACATTTGCGAAGCAGTTGCCCAAGGAACTAAAGATTTAAATTTGAAGTACAACAAGCCCTTTATATTTGGTGTATTAACTACTAACAACCAACAACAAGCGATAGACCGTGCAGGAGGTAAACATGGTAATAAAGGTGATGAAGCCGCGGTTACAGCAATTAAAATGGTTGAATTTAAAAAATCATTTCTACAGTAAAGGGAAAGAACAAAAATATAGA
>DAOVTY010000096.1 GCA_030632865.1 Bacteroidota bacterium | reverse complement strand
TAATACTTGCAATTAAAGAGAGTAATAAGCGACTTATTCAGCCTTCGATAGAAACGGAGTATGCAAATTTATCGAAAGAAAAAGCAGATATAGAGGCGATAAATGTTTTTGCTGAAAATTTGAAACAACTTTTGCTTGCACCTCCATTAGGGCAAAAAACTACACTTGCCATCGATCCAGGTTACCGTTCGGGATGCAAAGTTGTTTGTTTAGATGCACAAGGAAATTTGCGTCATAACGAAAATATTTACCCACACAAACCACAGGAAGAACGTAAAATGGCAGCGAAGAAATTATCTTCGATGGTGGAGATGTATAAAATTGATGCCATTGCAATTGGCAACGGAACTGCAAGTCGCGAAACGGAAGCATTTGTTAAAAAGCTACATTTTAATCGTAAGGTACGAGTTTATATTGTTAGCGAAGATGGTGCATCTGTTTACTCAGCCTCATCGGTTGCTCGACAAGAGTTTCCGCAATACGATGTTACTGTTCGGGGAGCAGTTTCTATTGGGCGACGACTAATGGATCCACTTGCCGAATTGGTAAAAATTGATCCGAAAAGTATTGGAGTTGGACAATATCAACACGACATTAATCAGAAACAACTTAAAAACAGTTTAGATTCAGTAGTTGAATTGAGTGTAAATTCGGTGGGTATAAACCTGAATACAGCCAGTAAACATTTGCTTACATATGTTTCTGGATTAGGGCCGCAATTGGCCGAGAATATCACAAATTTCAGAAAAGAGAATGGAGTATTTAATTCTCGAGAAGAATTGAAAAAAGTACCACGAATGGGAGCAAAAGCATTTGAACAAGCTGCAGGGTTTTTAAGAATTCCTGATGCTGAAAACCCACTTGACAATTCAGGTGTTCATCCGGAGTCGTATAAAATTGTAAAACAGATTGCCAAAAATTTAAAATGCAACATCACCGATTTAATTAATAATGAGGAGTTAATTTTAAAAATAGATTTTCAGAAATATGTAACATCCGAAATTGGATTGCCAACATTAAACGACATACAAAAGGAGCTTCTAAAACCCGGTCGCGACCCACGCAAACCCATTAAAATTTTCGAATTTGCACCTAACATTTTAAACATCGAACATTTGCAAGTTGGAATGGAGCTTCCTGGAATCGTAAACAACATAACTAAATTTGGGGCTTTTGTAGATCTCGGAATAAAAGAGTCGGGGCTGATTCACGTTTCTGAAATGGCAGACCGATTTATCTCCGACCCAAACGAAATTGTGAAACTGCATGAGCACGTAAAAGTACGCGTTAAAGAATTGGACATTTCTCGCAAAAGAATACAACTCTCTCTTAAAGGAATTGAACAAAAATAAGAATTAACCACAGAAGTCAAAAGAGAACTTTCACTGAGAAATACGGATAAAAATCAAAAAAAAGAAATGTTCCTGTTTCAACTTGATGTAGCCTACATTATTTTACAGCCGAATAAATATCTTCTTTTTATATAGGAAATAGCAAACATACCATAACATTACGGCAATAATTGTTGTTGATATTATAGAAATAGTAGCTTCGTTTATCCAGCTAAAAATTCTATAAAGAAATGGATCAATCAAGCTGCCGAAAAATCTCCTAAAATATCCTGCCATCAAATAAATAAACAGTGGATTCATCCCGAACACTGCAAAAAACATTGGCACTTTTCTAAAATTCAAAATATCTATTAACCAATACGAAACTGCCATCCCGATTAAACTCCAACCGCCACTTACAATTATAAACGAACTTGTACAAATATGTTTGATAATTGGTATAAAAGGGTGCATTGCATAACCAATTATCACACCGATAATTCCTGGTATTAAAAGTGCAAATACTTTTTTTCGCGGCGACCAGTTTTTCATGAGAATAGTACCTGCAAGAACTCCCCAAATTGTGTGTGCCGCTGTTGGTATTGCGTTAAAAGGCACCCAATTTCCGTGTTCGATACTTCCAGTCAGCATCATATCTGTCCACGAACCAAAATTGTGTCCCGCTACAAAAGGCTGATTAAACCCATCAACCGGCCAATAACGATACAACAAATCTGCAACAAGTATTAATGCAAAAGAGATAATCAATTGCCACTTAATTTGTTTACGCATTATAAGAAAAGCAATAAGATAAGTTACCGACAACTGCGCCATTACATTATTGAAATTAGAATTGGTAGCACTTGAACTAATTGCCCACCCAATTATCAGTAAGAAAAAACTACGCGTAATAACATGGTAAAATGTTTTTCTCCAGCTATCGCCTCTCTCCCATCTTCGTGAAAACGAAAAAGGCATGGCAACACCTACAATGAACATAAAAAATGGTTGAATTAAATCCCATGCACGAAGTCCTTCCCATGGAACATGAGATAACTGCTGCTGTAAAAAACCGGTAACTGGACCAATATTCCCGGGATCCAACTCTCCGAAAACAGTGGTTATTCCTCCAACCAACATAAACATTGTAAAACCACGAAAAAAGTCTATGGAAAAAATTCGATTCTGTTCTTGTATTAAATGACTTGAATCACTCATTTGGTTTATTCTTAGGTTTAAAAAGTAATGATATTTTATATTTAATTTAATTCAACTTAAAAAGAGGTACAGAGCATTTGTATGAGTTTAACTCTTTAAATTCATACAAAAACTCCTATTTAAGTGATTAATCTATGTAATAGTTTTAAAAATTATTTTGGCATAGCAGGTAATTTCCATCCATTACTGTACGAATGATTAATATACTCGTTAGCAGTTTCGAGAGCATTAAAATCTGCGTACTGAGTATTAAAATGAGGATGCCCGTCAATCACTTTAAACTCATCCACTGTAACAACTTTTAATTTCTCGTTGGGTGAAATATTGGTAAACTCCATTTTTTTAGCATCCCATTTCAAAACTTTGTTAAGCCCCTGCAAACGAACTGCCACTACTCCCAGCAAAACCATTTCGTTAAATGGGCCGGAATATGCAAAATTAGACGTTCCTTCTACCCTATTTTCAGGAGACTCTTTACAAGCCCGAATCCAATCTTGTTCGTGAGGTCCGTCAACATAACCAATTGCACCATCAATTCTCCGTAAATAAGGTTCAACATTAGGTTTTTTGCCAGAAAGTAAACGCGGATTAAACCCTCCTGTGTCGCACAGTAAAGAATCTTTGGAGCCAACAAATAAACAGCCTCCCATGCCATCAGCCATTAAATCAACATCATTAAGTAAATCAGTTCTGTCGGGCAACAAACCACCATCGTACCAATGAACATCAACTTCGGGCAAGTTCACATTTTTATAATTTGAACGTGCCGCAAAAGTAAATTTCACTTTCTCTGCTTGTGGTGCCGATTCGGTATTAAGTAAAGACGAATCGCCCGAAATACTTTTTGGGGAACCCAATTTTAGAGCTTGGTAAACTGGATCGAGAATATGGCATGCCATGTCGCCAAATGCACCAGTGCCAAAGTCCCACCATCCTCGCCAATTCCAAGGTGTATAAATTTCGTGATACGGACGTGCTGGCGCAGGACCAACAAAAAGATCCCAGTTAAAATTTGCTGGGGGCGACATTGTTTCAGTCGGTCGCTGTAATCCCTGTGGCCAAATAGGACGATTAGTCCACGAATGCACCTCTTTTATTTCACCAATTTCGTTGTTCCAAATCCATTCGCAAACCTGACGAACTCCATCGCCTGAATTTCCCTGATTACCCATCTGTGTTGCAACCTTATTTTTTGCTGCAAGTTTTGTAAGCAATCTCGATTCGTATATAGAATGTGTGAGAGGCTTCTGGCAATAAACGTGTTTGCCTTCATCGAGTGCAGTGGCAGCAATAATTGCATGAGTATGATCCGATGTGGCAACCATAACTCCATCAATAGAGTCACTCAACTCTTCATACATTTTGCGCCAGTCGTAAAACTGTTTTGCTTTTGGAAAATCACTAAAAACCTTTTGAGAATAATTCCAGTCGATGTCGCATAAACCGATAATATTTTCAGTTTTCATTGCCAAAAGGTTTGGATGACCTTTTCCTCCAACACCTACACCTACAATATTTAATTTATCGCTTGGAGGTTTGTGTCCCAATCCACCAACAACAAAATTAGGAACAATAGTAATTACAGCGGTTACAGTCGCTGCTTTCTTTAGAAATTCTCTCCGTGGTTTATTTGGCTTGTACATAATTTATAAATTAAAGCTCTTTAATTTTTATACTTCTAAAAAATACCTGTGTTCCATGGTTCTGAAAAACAATAAAACCTTCGTCAACTATTCCGTAATCAGGATAATCGTTCCATTTTCCACTATTCCGTAATTTTCCCCATGAATCAGAATATTTTTCGTACTCAACAACAAGTTTTCCGTTTAAATAATGTTTTATGCTATTACCTTCAACTACCAATAAAGCATGATTCCATTCGCCAACAGATTTGTAAGGTTTTACAATTGGCGGATACATTGCATAATTTGCACCACTAATTTGCCAATCCTCAAGTTTACCATCCCAATTTGCCTCATCAATTAACTGATATTCAGTTCCGGTTTCGTATGCATATTTATACTTTTCATCCTCAACAACCTGATACAAAATTCCACTATTAGCAGCATTGGTAAGTTTAAATTCAAGACTCAAAGCAAAACTTTTATACTTCTTTTTGCTTATTAACCCAAGTGCATTTTCTTCGCCACCTTCAACCATTATTTTCAGAGCTCCATCTTCAACCTCCCAACAATCCGGAACTGCGTTCATATTATATCCACGCCACTCTTTAATCTTTTTACCATCGAATAAAAGATTCCAGCCACTCTTTTTTTCTTTTTTTGTTATTGAATTTGGAGAAGCACTTTTATCCAACCCATGAATTAAACATTGGGCATTTAATGAACTGATTGAAGTTCCTATAATAAGAACTGACGCAAAAATAATTAACGACAATTTTGAAATCATTGGGTTCATAAATCCAGATATTTGTTAATAGGTTTAAAATAATATTTATTGACTACCGGAAGGCTTTTCTGGAGTTACAGCCCAAAAGATAATATAAACAAGCAATCCGGGAAAACCTGCAGATAAAAGTGAAATTAGTAAATAAATCAGCCTCACTAACATTTTATCGGAATTTATATGTTCAGCAAAACCTGCCAAAACACCTCCTAGTATACGATCGCGCGAACGGTAAAATCGATTATTTGTCATGCTTAATCGTCCTCATCTTCTTCTGCCAACAAATCCTCATTATCAAACTCTTTTTCAAGAAAATCTTCGGCAGCTTCTACCAAATCCGAAATCATATCTTCGTCTCCGGGTTCGCCATCAATCCAATGAATAACTTGGTTATTCCAAAAATCCTCTAAATCGGCTTCAACAATAAAACGTGGAGCTTGCGTGTGAACAACAAAAATTGTTTCCGGGGTTTCCAACGAATTGTCGGCTAATAAAAATTTAGGTAACATGGTGTATAAATTTAAAATTCAATAGCTAAAGTAGTAAATAACTTTTACGAAGCACAATGAAATACAAAACAGATTTTTGAAGTTGTGAGAATTTAATTATTGTACATCTAGTTACAGTAATTTAACTGACAAAACAAATAAACCTTTCTCCAAACTCTTCAAAACATTTTACATTTTTACAATTCTCAACAACAACAAATTAAAAGAGATTACTACATTTAGCGGATATTTTTTAAAAAACTGTCTCAAATGAACAAAATAAACGACATTCTCTCTTTAATTGATGGATATATTGGTGGCTCGCAATGGTTCGTATTTCTATTGCTCGGAACCGGTATATTTTTCACTATTTATCTGAAGTTTCCACAATTTCGTTATTTGAAACACTCGCTACGAATTGTACGTGGTAAATTCGATAAAGAGGGAGATGTTGGCGACACATCGCATTTTCAGGCATTAACAACTGCGCTATCGGGAACCGTTGGAACGGGTAATATTGCAGGTGTTGCACTTGCAATTCATCTTGGTGGACCGGCAGCACTTTTTTGGATGCTGGTAACTGCGGCGGTTGGAATGACTACCAAATTTGTGGAAGTTACTCTTTCGCATAAATATCGCGAAAAAGCTTCCGACGGCTCCATTTCTGGTGGACCGATGTATTATATGAAAAACCGTTTGAACATGAAATGGTTGGCTGCAATTTTTGCCGTTGCCACAATACTTTCGTCGTTCGGCACAGGCAGTTTACCACAAATAAACAGTATTTCGAATTCACTTTTCCAAACCTTCGGGATTAGCCACATATTAACAGGAGCTGTACTTGCTGTTTTGTTGGGATTGGTAATTATTGGTGGTATAAAACGAATTGCAAAGGTTACATCAACGTTGGTTCCTTTAATGGCAGCGGTATATTTAATCGGGGCAACTGCCGTAATAGCGTACAACTTCGAAAATATAATTCCTTCGATTTTGGCAATTGTTGGCGATGTATTTACCGGGTCGGCTGCTGCTGGAGGTTTTCTTGGTGGAAGTATTGCATTTGCTTTTAACCGGGGTGTGAATCGCGGGCTATTTTCAAACGAGGCAGGACAAGGTTCTGCTCCAATTGCACATGCCGCTGCCCGTGCACACGAGCCTGTTTCGGAAGGCTTGGTAGCTCTATTAGAGCCTTTTATCGATACAATAATTATCTGCTCGGTTACAGGTTTGGTGTTGCTCTCATCGGGAGTTTGGACAGAAAAATTGGAGAATCAGTTTCAAGAAACTGACCTGGTAGTTTTAGCAGATTCATATTCAGATAAAAATGAAGCAGATAAAGGAACTTTGTACCGCTATCTTGCCAGAGAAAATGATTTAAAACATTTAACTGGCACCCTAACTGTTATTGATGGAATTATTCAAAACCAACCAACAGTAATTCATGCACGCTCGGTTGCCGAAGAGGTAAAAGTTTGGGTGAACAAACAACCTTACAATGGCCCCATCGAATTCAACAACGGAAAACTTGTTAAACAAGAAGGACTCACACTTTCTGGGAAATCGTTAATGCACAGTGCACCACTTACTACCATAGCTTTTACCCGTAGTTGGTTTGGCGAATACGGTAAATATATTGTATCTATCGGTTTGCTGATGTTTGCATTTTCTACTGCTATTAGCTGGTCGTATTATGGTGATCGTGCAGTTACTTACCTTTTCGGAATTAAGGGAGTAGTTTATTTCCGGCTTATTTATGTGGTAGCTTTCTTCTTTGCATCTTTTGCCGACACAACAATTATTTGGACACTCTCGGGAATTACAATTGCACTGATGACAATTCCGAACCTTTTTGGAATTCTTGCGCTTTCGAAAGAGATGAAAAATGAAGTAAAACTTTTCTGGAAAGAGTATGCAAAACGTTTCCCTGGCGAGAAATTACCAAAGAGTTAAAAGATCAGCGTTTTAAGTTTAAACTCTATACATCTTTACTATTTTTGCCGTGAATTTTATTTATGAAAATGAAAAATATCTATCCTGATAATTTTGAGGTGAAAATTGGGTTCAACCGCATTCGCGAGATGTTGCATAACAAATGTTTAAGTGCAATGGGAAACGAGTGGGTTGACGAAATGCATTTTCAGAATAATTTTGAAAGTGTAACGGAGCAACTTGGCGAGGTTTCGGAGTTTTGTAGAATTATTCGCGAATTCGACAATTTTCCGGCAAACCATTTTTACGATTTGCGTAGTGCACTTCATAAAATAGAATTGGAAGGTAGGTTTTTGGAAGCTGCCGAACTGTTCGATTTAAAACGTTCTCTGGAATCGGTGCGAGCAATTGTTACTTTCTTTAATAAACAAGAAGAGGAGGTTTTTCCTTTATTAAAAAACAAAACCACTAACATTCAGGTATTTCCATATATATACGACCGTATTGAAACCATCATCAATAAATTTGGAAAAATTAGAGACAACGCCTCATCTGAACTTGCACAAATCAGAAAAAATATTTTATCTCGTCAGTCAAATATGTCAAGACGATTGCATGCCATATTAAAACAAGCGCAAAAAGATGGCCTGGTTGAAGACGAAGCAACTGTTACTATTCGCGACGGACGTGCCGTAATTCCAATTTTATCAGGTAATAAACGAAAACTAAAGGGCATTGTTTACGACGAATCGGCAACCGGAAAAACATCGTATGTAGAACCCAACGAAATAGTTGAAATGAACAACGAAATTCGCGAACTTGAATATGCCGAACATCGCGAAATAATTCGTATTCTCACTACATTTTCAAACGATATTAAACCATATTTAGAAGATCTTTTCTACTCGTATGACTTTCTTGGAGAGATAGATTTTATAAGAGCAAAAGCACTTATGGCTGTTGAGTTTGATGCAATAAAACCAGAAATGGCAAACGAACCGATTATCGATTGGCAAAAAGCTATTCATCCGCTTTTAATGCAGACTCTAAAAAAGGAGAAACGAAAAATTGTTCCACTAAATATCTGGTTAAATCCTGAAAAATATATTTTGCTTATTTCCGGGCCAAATGCAGGAGGCAAATCTGTTTGTTTAAAAACTGTTGGATTACTTCAATATATGTTACAGAGCGGGTTGCTAATCCCACTTAGCGAAGCAAGTAAAGCAGGTATTTTTAATCAGCTTTTTATAGATATTGGCGACGAGCAATCGATGGAAAACGACCTAAGTACGTACAGTTCGCATTTAATGAATATGAAATATTTCGTGAAATTTAGTAACGAAAAAACATTAATACTTATCGATGAATTTGGAACCGGAACAGAACCGATGTTGGGTGGTGCAATTGCGGAATCCATTCTAGATAAGTTAAAACAACTTCGAACTTTTGGCGTAATAACAACTCATTATACAAACCTGAAACATTTTGCATCTTCAGCCGAAGGAATTGCCAATGCAGCAATGTTATACGATTCGCAAAATATGAATCCGCTATTTCAGTTAGAAATTGGAAAACCGGGTAGTTCTTTTGCATTTGAAATTGCACGAAAAATTGGGTTACCAGAAGAGATACTTGAAAAAGCTACGGATAAAGTAGGAAAAGATCACATTGATTTCGACCGTAATTTACGACAAATAAACCGCGATAAACATTATTGGGAAACCAAACGCAAAAAAATTAGAAAAGTTGAAAAGATTTTAGATAATACTGCCGAGGATTACGAGGCGGAATTAAAAGAGACTCAAAAACTTCGTAAAGCAATTCTGAAAAAGGCAAAAGAAGAAGCCGATGCAATTTTAAAGGGTGTAAATAAACGAATTGAGAATACAATAGACGAAATTAAAAAAGCACAGGCAGAAAAAGAGAAAACACGCCAGGCACGCGAAAATATAGTTGAACTAAAAAAAGATGTGGATAGAAAAATCACAAGTTCTGATGAGCAGATTTCGAACAAACTAAAAAAATTACGCCAGCGCGAGGAACGACGCAACCAACACCGCCCCGAAGAATACAAAAAACCTGTTCAACAAAAACAAGAAGAAGTAGTAGAAACAGAACTTAAAAAAGGTGATAAAGTTAGAATTATAGGACAAGATACAATTGGCGACCTAATTGAAATAAATAGCAAAAATGCGGTAATTGCATTTGGGCAGCTTATTACTACCACATCGGTTAAAAAAATTGAGCGACTTAGTAACTCTGAAGCAAAAAAAATAGATAAAAAAAGATATTCAAAATCTTCGCTACTTACAGCTAATTTTTCTGAAAAACGACTAACGTTTAAATCTGAAATAGATATTCGTGGACAACGTGTTGAAGAGGCAATCTCTAAAATTCAAGCGTTTATAGACGAGGCAATTATGTTCGAGGTTGCACAACTGCGCATTTTACATGGCAAAGGTCACGGAATATTAAAACAATCAATCCGCGAATATCTCCGTGCCGAACCAATGATTCGCAACTATAAAGACGAACATGTTGATTTTGGCGGTGCCGGAATTACAGTCGTTAATTTAGCGTTATAAACCTTAAGGGAACTTCTAATTATAAAGTCTGCCAACGGGTAGTAACATTATAATT
>DAOVTY010000210.1 GCA_030632865.1 Bacteroidota bacterium | reverse complement strand
GGCTGTCCACTGACAGCCTTTTTAACCTAAACCAACTAAACCTAAAAACCACAAACTTACCAGAACGGTAAGCATGAGATTTATCTTAAATATTTTTGACAATCAATAATACAGATTGTTATTTTCAACTTTTCTTCTAAACGTTAACTTCTGGCAGCAAAGATATTATTTTTTTACTGCTTATCATTAATTTATTAAAAAGTATTCACTAAAAATTCAATGTTTTTAAAATTGTGCTAAATACAATTAACCCATTAACTCTCTGTTTGTTATAAAGTTATATTTTATAAATTAAAATAGCAGATAAAACTCATTGTAAAGTTAAAGTAACTTTTTTGCTTCGTCGAATACTTTTTGTACTGAACCATGCAGCAGCAATAATCTTTTTGCTTTAGTTTCGGAGTAATTTAATTCGTCCATAATCATTAAAGTTCCACGCATTATCAGCTTTTCGTTGGTTAACTGCATGTTTACCATTTTGTTTCCTTTAACTCTTCCCAATTGAATCATTAAAGAGGTGGTAATCATGTTTAAAATTAGTTTTTGAGCAGTGCCCGATTTCATACGTGTGCTACCTGTAACAAATTCAGGTCCCACAATTGCTTCAATCGGAATATCTACATTTTTAGCAAGCATAGTATTTGGATTATTTGTTATGCATCCAGTTAAAATTCCATTTTTTCGAGCATTTTTTACTGCGCCAATTACATAGGGAGTTCCTCCCGAAGCGGCAATTCCAACAACAGTATCAAGATTATTTATTTTGTGGTCTTTTAAAATTTCCCACGAGAGTTTATCATTATCCTCTGCCGATTCTACTGCCTTTCTGATTGCCTGGTCGCCTCCGGCAATTAATCCAATTACCAAACCATAACCAACTCCGTATGTAGGTGGTATTTCAGAAGCATCTAAAATTCCTAATCGTCCACTTGTTCCTGCTCCAATATAGAACAATCGTCCACCCTTTTTTACTCTTGGTACTATTTCGGATACTAATTTTTCTATTTGTGGTATAACTTTTTCAATGGCTGGAAATACTTTTTTGTCTTCGTTGTGAATTCCTTCCAATAATTCGAGAACACTCATTTGTTCCAAATTGTTATAATTCGAACTCGATTCTGTGATATTCATATTAATTACTTATGTGATATTGAGATAAAGCACTTAGTGGTTCTCTTAAAATAGTGCCTAATTTCAAATTATTTTTCTCGAATACTGTTTTAATTTGTTTATTGAAAAAATAAGCAACTGAGCCAATAAAACTTATTTCTAATTCATTAAAATTTGTATAAAATTTTACATTCCTATCAATAAACTCAATAAACGAGTTTTCGACCAAACTTCTGCAATAATTATCGTTTATATTTTCAGCAATAAAAGGAACAAATTGAGCCAGAAATTTGTTTGGTTTTTCTCTCTTGTAAACGCTTTCCATAAATTCGGCATACTTAATTGGAAATTGTTTTTGAAATTTTTGTGATAGATTTTCTTGTAAAATACCTTTAAAATAGTCGCTTGTTAATTTTCGTCCTAAAGTAGCACCACTACCTTCGTCGCCCAAAATAAAGCCAAGAGGAGGAATATGCTCAACAATATTTTTACCATCGTACAAACACGAGTTAGTTCCTGTTCCAAGAATGCAGGCAATTCCTTTTTTATTTCCAAACAAAGCTCGGGCAGCGGCAAGTAAATCGCTCTGTACTTCTACTTTTGCAGATGGAAACAGCGTTAGCAACGCCGTCATAACAACGTTTCCTTTCTCGTCGTTAATAATACCGGCTCCGTAAAAATATATCTCTAAAATTGTATTATTTATTTTTGGAATTAAATCTGTTCTAAGCTCTACAATAATATCCTCAGTAGAACTAAAAAATGGATTTATCCCACCCGTTGAAATAATTTTGGAATGATGCTCATGATTAGAGTAATACCAATTTGTTTTTGTTGAACCGCTATCTGCAATTAAAATCATTTTACGAAATTAACTAATTTATGTATAGAGTTCTATTATTTTTTCATCCATTTTATAGTCGGAAACAAAGCAATCGTATCTTTGCACAATTATATTTTTTGATATGAAGAAGATTTTACTTTTACTAATATTGCTTTGCGACATTTTTTGGGTATCAGCCCAAACATCAATTCCTAAATACGAATTTCGTGCAGTGTGGGTTGCAACTGTTTCAAATATAGATTGGCCATCTAAACGTGGACTTTCAACTGAAGAGCAACAAAATGAGATTATTGCAATTTTAGATAATAACCAGAAGCTTGGAATGAATGCCATTATTCTGCAAATACGTCCGGCAGCTGATGCAATGTATAGTTCTAAACTGGAACCGTGGTCGAGATATTTATCTGGAACCCAAGGAAAGCCTCCAAAACCTTTTTACGACCCACTTGAGTTTTGGATAAAAGAGTGCCATAATAGAGGAATGGAATTACATGCCTGGTTAAATCCGTACAGAGTTGTGCAAAATAGCACTGAACCACTTTCTGTTAATCATATTGCTTTTCAACATCCTGAGTGGATTTTGAAATATGGAAACAAACTATATTTCGATCCGGGATTACCAGAAGCAAGAGATTTTGTAGTTAAAGTTGTTAAAGATATTGTTTCGCGCTACGATGTTGATGCTATCCATTTCGACGACTATTTTTATCCCTATCCTTTAAAAGAAGATTTTCCGGATACCATTTCGTTTAAAGAAAATGGCAGAGATTTTTTAGCTGAAAATAAAGCAGATTGGCGGCGAGAAAATGTTCACATACTTATTAATTTGCTTAACGAAACAATTAAAGCTACAAAACCCTGGGTAAAATTCGGAATAAGTCCGTTTGGTGTATGGCGAAATGTTGCAGACGATCCGAGAGGTTCGAAAACAAATGCAGGTACAACAAACTACGATCATCTTTTTGCAGATGTAATTAAATGGCAAGAAAATGGCTGGATAGATTATTTGCTTCCACAACTTTATTGGCAAATCGGTCATCCAACTGTAGATTTTGATTTGCTCGCAAATTGGTGGGCAAACCATTCATATTCCAGAGGAATGTACATTGGTCACGGTATTTATAAAATAGATTCTTCATCGGTAACTAAAGAATGGACGATGCCGGGCGAACTTCCAAAACAGATTAATTTGTTGCGTGCAATTCCTGAAATTAACGGCTCGGCATTTTATAGCAGTAACCATTTTAACCGCAATTTAATGGGCTTGCAAGATAGTCTAAAGTTGAGTTTGAATAGAAAACCTGCAATTATTCCACCTATGAAATGGATCGATAATACACCTCCACAAAAGGTTGTAAAGTTTAAAAAGAGAGGAAAAAAAATAAAGTGGAAAGTTGATGAATTTCTAAATGAAATGGATAAGCCCAAGCAGTTTGTAATTTATATTAACGAGCAGGGGTTAAAGTTTAACTCTGAGAATAGCAATTATATTTATAAAATTACCGGCAACAAAGAATTTAAATTTTCAAAATTCAACAAAAAAAAGAAAAAATATGAAGTGCGAGTTTCTGTGTTAGATAGATTGCACAACGAAAGTGAGATTAGTAAACCTGTAATATTGAAATTATAATTTTGTGCAAATTCACAACTCTCTCTTTTTACCTCTCCTAATTTGGAGCTAAAATATCGAACGGATAGACTGGCATATTTCGTAAAATCCAAAACAGAATAATAACTCCTAAAATAATCCACGGAGTACTTTTAAAGGAGAAGATATTTGGCAGCCTCCATTTAAATTTATTATTCAGAAACAAGAACGTGTAGTGGTAAATGAATAACAACACTGCCGGTAAAAATAGAAAATTAGTACCCATAACACCGGCAAAATTCAGATGTAATAAACTATGGATTGCACGTTGAGAACCACATCCCGGGCAGTAATATCCGGTTGCAGAGTGAAATACACATTTCGGAAAAATTTCATGTTCGTTTGGGTTCAGCACAAAAAATAGAACTGCTAACCCCAGAAAAATAATTGGCAGTCCAAAATTTATAATTTTTTTCATTCTGAAAATATTGACTTAAATCGGATATAATTTTTATTCAACAACAAATATAATATTTGAATTTTTTAAAAGTATTGCAATTAATATTTCCCATGCGAAAAAAAATTAACCGTAGAGTTTGCGGAGGAGACGCAGAGGTACAAAGAGATTTCAAAAACTTAAAACTGACAAAACAGTTGGCAAACTGAAAATATAGTTGCAAAACTGAAAAATCAGTTGTATGTTTGTTGTGTCGTTTTAAAATTTCAATTGTAACGAGGAATATATTAAAGTTTGAAAAATGAAAAAATTCACACGCAAAGAGGAGGAGTTAATGAAAATACTCTGGAAACTTGAAAAGGCTTTTGTAAAAGATATTATCGAAAAATATCCTGACCCCAAACCACACTACAATACAACCTCGTCGCTGGTGCGATTGTTACAAGAAAAAGGAATTATTGGGTTTACACAGTACGGAAACACTTATCACTATTTCCCACTTATTTCGAAAGAAGAGTACCGACAATCGTTTATGAAGCAAGTAGTAACTGACTATTTTGATAATTCGTATAAAAGTGCAGTTGCATTTTTTGTGAAAGAGAAAGGTCTGTCGGCTGAAGAAATAGATGAATTGGTAAAAATGATTAAAGATAATAAATAATGGAAAGTTATCTTTTTTATATAGGGAAATCGGCGCTGGCAGCCGGGGCTTTTTATATCACTTTTTTGCTTCTGTTTCAAAACCAAAAACATTTTGTGTTTAATAGATTTTATCTCCCGGTTTCGTTTGCGTTGAGTTTTGTAATTCCACTAATTACTTTTACAACAGTTAAATATATCGAGCCTATTTTATCTGAAAACGCAAACAGTTTTGCCTATTTGGCAACTGCTTCAGAAAGTATTATGCTAACCGAATTTGTTTTTCAGTGGTATCATTATCTTATCGGGCTATATATTTTAGGTGGAGCCGGATTTTTGTTTAATCTTTTATTAGGGCATTTTAAAGCAATGAATATAATTAGGTTTAGCCGCTTAAAAACATTGTTTGAAACTGAGGTGAATATCACAAATAAAGACATTCACCCCTTTTCGTTTTTCAATAAAATTGTGATTTCGGAAAATACTCTAGAACATCCAAATCTGAAAATGATAGTAAATCACGAAAATATTCATGTAAAAGAAAAACACACCTTTGATGTACTATTTGCTGAACTACTTTTTATTATACAGTGGTTTAACCCTTTTGCGTGGTTAATAAAAGGTGCCATTAAAAATAATTTAGAATATAAAACAGACCATCAAATTACACAACACAGCAATCCGCAAGATTACCAAATGGCCATGGTTGGTTTAGCAGATAAAGCTGGTGTTGCTCCATTTTTAAATGCCTTAAACGGCTCACAACTTAAAAACAGAATTATTATGATGAAAAAGAAAACAGAAAACAAGTATGTTCTATTGAAACAATTAATAGTACTTCCGCTACTCGCTATTTTGGTTATGGGATTGGCGAATCACGAGATTAAAACAGAAATTATTGAGACTGAGAAACAGGTTGAAGTAAATTCATTAAGTAACGATTCGTTAAAAATGATAAACAAGGAATTCCTTTCGCAGATTTGCCATGATGGGATTTTTACTTTACAGGATTATGGAGAAGATGCACCTTTGCTAATATTAAATGGTGAAGAAGTAATTGAAAAAGTTGTTTTCGACGAAACTGACTTAAAGTTTGGAAAAATAATAAAACCGAAACAAGCCATTGAATTG
>DAOVTY010000209.1 GCA_030632865.1 Bacteroidota bacterium | reverse complement strand
TCGAACATGGCAACAGACATGGCTGCAGATGGCTTAGCAGGAGTTTCGCAGCACTATTTGTTTGACGATTATTGGCCAGGCTCAACAGAAACTGCTTTATGGAAAAATGTTATTGGTTTGTTAACCGAGTGTGCAAGTGTGCAATTTGCAAAACCTATTTATATCGAAAAGAATGAATTGCGAGCATCTGGTAAAGGTTTGGGCGAATACAAGAAAAGTATAAATATGCCATTCCCGTGGAACGGTGGCTGGTGGCGTTTAAACGATATTATTGAATATGAAATGTCATCAACATGGTCGCTTATAAAAACTGGTTCAATTCATAAAAATGAGATTCTGTTAAATCGTAATGCACTTTGTAAAAAGGAAGTTAAAAAGGGCAAAACTCTCGCTCCTGCATACTTTATTTTACCTAATATTCAGCACGATAAAGGAGAATTGTATGGCTTAATTACTTTGTTAGATGAACATGGAGTGGCGGTTTACAAAACATCTGATAAATTACAATATAACGGGCGAGTAATTGAAAAAGGAGATTATATTGTTCCTTTGGCGCAACCTTATCGTGCCTTTATTAAAGAGGTTTTGGAATCTCAAAAGTTTCCGGAGCGGCATTATACTCCTGGTGGAGAAATGATTAAACCGTATGATATTACAAGTTGGTCGTTGCCGCTGCACCGCGGTGTGTCGTCTTTTCAAATTGATGAAGTAGTTAATAGTTTAGAAACTGCATTATTAAAAGTTGAATTCCCATTGCAATTTAAAGCTGAACATTCAGAAAATATAAAATCTCTTGTTTTTCCGGTTAGCAATAACGAAAGTTTTAAAGTTGCTTTTAAAGCAATGTCTCAGGGTATTAAAGTTTTGAGAATAACAGAATCTTTAAAAGTAGGAGAGGTAATTCTTCAACGTGGAGATTTTGTAATTGATATAACAAAGAATAAATCAGATAAATTGCATGATGTTTTTAGTGATTTAACAGTAAATCCTATATCGCTAACTCAAACCTTATCCGAAAATATAGACGAGTTAGAGCTTCCTAAAATTGCTTTAATAGAAACTAACTTTCATGATATGGATGCAGGTTGGACACGTTATATTTTCGATACATATCAAATTCCTTTTACGGTTGTAAAACCTGGTGAAGTTAAAGAGAAAAATTTGTCAGAATTTGATGTAATTGTTTTTCCTGATAATAATAAATCAATTTTATTAGAAGGGAAATATAAAGGAAGTAGCGGTGCTTATTCAATTCCTTCATATGATCCGCAATTTACAAAAGGAATAGAAAAAGAGGGAGTACAAAAACTTATGAAATTTGTAAACGATGGAGGAACTATTGTGAGTTGGGGACTTTCTACAGGTTTATTCCTAGGGGCGCAATCAATAAAAATATCGGATAAAAAGATTGAAGAGTTTCAATTGCCGGTTTCCGATATATCTGATAATTTGAAAAAAAGTGGTTTGTATGCGCCGGGTTCATTATTAAATATTGACTTGAAAATTGATCATCCGCTAACTTTAGGAATGCAAAAAACAGCAAAAGTATTTTCGCGTGGGCGCCCTGTTTTTTCAACTTCTATTCCTTATTTCGACACCGATCGTCGTGTTATAGCATCTTATCCAGATGATAAAGTTTTAGCCAGTGGTTATGCAAAAAATAATGAATTGTTAGAAGGTAAGTCGGCAATGGTTTGGGCTAAAAAAGGAAAGGGACAATTTGTCCTTTATGGATTTTATCCGCAATTTAGGGCTTCAACAGCCGGAACATATAAATTGTTGTTTAATGCTCTGTTGCTGAAATAAAATAAATTATGTAAGAATATTTAAAGTCTGGAATTTTTTCCGGGCTTTTTTTATAAATATTTAATTAGAATAATGGTTTAGTGTCTTCTATAAAACACAAATGGGAACTAATCTTTTACGAATAGTTCCCATTCACTCGAGGTAACCGAAGTTTCCTCTCGTGCCAAGCTACGGTTATTGCGGTTGGCTTCTTTTATTCTTTCGAATAATTTCTGCCCTGTACCTTCCAGCTCAGCTTTTTACAGCGTAAACTTTTCGGTAGTTCATTTTGCGTTCCGGTTTGCTTCCCTGAACGAAGTGTCTTTTCAGTTTATTACGCATCTTCCTTTCGGATTTTGCTTTTCTAATCAACATTTCCGGGTTGCCCCTTTCGTGTTGTGCAGTTTTGCAGTCGAAACCGAGGTCTCTTTACTTCCTGCCTGATGACTCAATCTTGAAAGAACTTCTGGATTTCCTTTCAGCTGATTGCTTAAACTTTAACTATCCAGATAGTCGCGTTTAAACTTCGGCTTTTCCAGTGCACCTTCCCGAGGGAGGGGATGAATCGATTCAAGTTTCAACTAAGTAACTTTCCTCTTTTCTACACTTTCCGAGCAACCTTTTATGGCTCACCTGATGAATCAAAAGTAAGTAGTTTTGTGGTTATGTGCAAGGTTTTTGTACAGCTTTGTATTCACCATGAATCAACAGGTGTTATTAACAATTGTTGATAACACTGGTTGGGAGTATTTGTTTTTAATGAATGTAAATTACTGAAAAATAGATAGTTGAATTTAATTATGTCATTATTCTATCCAAACCCATTGAAAATTAATCTGATCCTTCTCTGCAGGATAAAGAGTTAATTCTACTTCGTAAAACCCTTTGTTCTGAAAATTTATTTTTCCCAAACGGTTAGATTTGTAATTGTCGATTACCCAATTTTGGCCGGGTTCTCCAACTGTTTTTCCGGTTTGACTGATTACTTGAGAAATTGTTTTATTAGCAACTGTTAAACTGAGTTTACTTTCTTTTGATTCATTTTGAAAACTATACGAAATATCAATGTTTTTATCACCAGGTTCATCAACATAAATTTGCCATTTCAATGTTTTTTCTTTTCCAATTTCAATGTGTGCTGGAATAGTTCCTCTGTTTTCCTTTGGATTTAGGATTAAGAATTCATCTTCTATTATTTGATTTTGAGGAAGTAAAGAATAACCGCCGTCAACAGTTTTGGCAACCAAATTATCTACAATATTGGGCTTCTTGTCGTACTCCACCACAATTACAGAAACATACGGGTTGGTTTTTGTTGATGTTAGATTTATCTCAGTAAAAACATTGGTATTAGTGAAGTTTAATTCTGTTTTTTGATCATCGGCAAGTAAATAAACTTTTTTTGGTGATGCAGAAATTCCTGTCAAATTTAATTTATTATTAAGTGGCCATGTGAAAATATGGAGGTACAGTTTAAATCCATCAGGAGTTTCTTTACACGTAATTTTTCCCCAGTCGTGCTGATTTTTGCGTAAATTAAACGCTTTCGTTCCATAAATTGATTCACCATTTACATTCAACCATTTACCCATTTCTAACATTCGTTGCGAAACTTCGTAGGGTATATCTCCGTTTGCTCGGGGCCCGATATTTAGCATGAAATTGCCATTTAAACTTACATTATTTATAAGCGATTTTAATAACGTAGTAGTAGATTTATACTTTGTATCTAACGAATGAAATCCCCATGAATGTGCTACTGTTGCTGGTGATTGCCACGGAAAATCCTCTTTTTTATTACCAATTTGGTTGTCGCCCAAAGTTTTAAAGTCGATGTCGGAATCTTCTTCAATTGAGAGACCTAGTCGCGAATTAACCAAACAGTTAGGCTGTAATTCTCGTATTAATCCTTTTAGTTGGATTAATTGTTTTTTGGTAACTACAGAGCGTGAATGATGAATCCACATATCAAACCAAATCATATCAATTTCGCCATAATTGGTCAATAATTCACGCATTTGAGGAATAACTTTTTCCTGCCAGTATTGGTCATATTCGTCACCGGTAATTCCGTAAATTTCGCGTGTGTGATCCCATCCATATTTATGTTCCCAGTCAACCCAGTGCGAATAATATAAACCTATTTTCAATCCATGCTTTTTACAAGCTTCTGCCAATTCTTTTACAATGTCGCGCTTTGGATTTGTGTAATTTCCCAAATCATAATCACTAACTTTACTATCCCACAAAGCAAATCCATCGTGATGTTTTGCTGTTAGCGTCACATATTTCATTCCCGAGTTTTTTGCATGTAAAACCCACTTTTCAGGATCTATTTTTTTCCAGTCGAAACGGTCGAGCAAAGTAACGTATTCTTCGCGGTCTATTCTGTTTCGGTATAAAATCCACTCAGCATAATCATTGTCATTTCGTAATTTTTCACCTTTCCAAATTCCTTCGGCGCCGCTGTAAATGCCCCAATGTATAAACATTCCGAATCGCGAATCGGTAAACCATTGTGCACGCTCGTTGGTTTGTTGCTGACCATTTGTGTAATTTGTGAGAAGTAACAGCGTAAAAGCTATTATATAAAATTTATGAGAATAGTATTTCATATTTTTAATTAATGATTTATTCAAATATAGTTCGAAAATATAATTAGAGCGATTATTTATAATTTTTTATTCTCTTTATGTTTTATATTTACCAAGCTTATTTTACATTCATATTTTAATATAAACTAACTCTTTATCATAATAAAATGAATATCAACGAAATTATAAAAACTCGAAGGGCGACTCCACCACGGTTTTTAGCTAAAAAGGAGATTTCGAAAGATAGAATACTGCAATTATTAGAGAGTGCCAATTGGGCACCAAATCATAAACAAACAGAACCCTGGAGATTTAAAGTTTATACTGGCGATGCCAAACAAAAATTAGCTGATGAAATTTACTTCTTTTTGAATAAAAAAAATGAATCTGGAGAATCTGTAAATTTGCAAAAAGTAGAGCAATTTAGAAATAGTCTAATTCGTGTTCCGGTTGCTATTGCAATAATTTTAGAGCGCGATATTGCAAATCGAATACCAGAGTGGGAAGAGATTGCCGCAGTTTCTATGGCAGTTCAAAATATGTGGCTTACTGCTACTGAAATAAATCTAGGAGCATTTTGGTCAACACCACAATTTTTACCAATATTAAACGGTATTCTTAATCTTGGACCTCGACAAAAATTATTGGGATTTTTATTTGTAGGCGAAATTGCAATGGATTATCCATCGCAGGGAAGAGGGAATATTAACGAAAAAGTTGAGTGGAAATAATAAGAGTTCAAAGTTTGTAAAATGAAAAATAAAATTTTAGTATTAGTTATTATCATATTCTCAATCCATATTTCAAACGCACAAAAACTGGATTCAGATAATTATCATACACATCGGGAAAGTTTAAAAAACTCATTCTTAAAATTTAAGTATGAGAAAAAAGGAAGAGTTGCATTTCTTGGCGGATCAATTACTTTTAACCCGGGCTGGCGCGACTCGGTGTGTAGTTATTTACAACAGAAATTTCCTGAAACAGAATTCGATTTTATTGCAGCCGGAATTCCATCTATGGGTTCTACTCCAGGAGCTTTTCGTTTTGAACGCGATGTTTTAAAAAATGGTAAAATAGATTTGCTTTTCGAAGAAGCTGCCGTTAATGATGATACTAATAGACGTACACCGGGTGAAATTATACAAAGTATGGAAGGAATTGTGCGACATGCAAAAAATTCAAATCCACTTTGCGATATTGTAATTATGCATTTTGTTGATCCTGAAAAAATGGAGAATTACCAAAATAAGAAAGTTCCGGATGTAATACAACTTCACGAAAAAGTAGCTGAACATTATAATATTTCAACTATTAATTTGGCAAAAGAAGTTACCGAAAGAATATATGCCGGAGAGTTTGACTGGGATAATGATTTTGTAAATTTACATCCTTCTCC
>DAOVTY010000127.1 GCA_030632865.1 Bacteroidota bacterium | reverse complement strand
ATAAATATATTGCCTGGGTTGATGCTCCGGCAATTGCAAGAAAAAGTCAGGATGAACTAAATCATTATAAGAATTCCCCCAAAATTATTTACAACAGACAATATGGTTTTTCATATTCCAAGCCCGATGAAAATTCGCAGACTGTTACAGATCTAGTAACTGGGTGTATTTTACTTGTTTTAAAATCAAATAGAAACTATTATCAAATACAATATCCCGACAAACGAATAGCATGGGTAAAAAAAGATGAGGTGATTGTTGCTGAAAATTTATTTAATAATCAAATTGAAGAGAATAAGTTAGTTGAAACAGCAATGAAATTTGTTGGCATACCTTATTTGTGGGGAGGAACATCATCGAAAGGAATTGATTGCAGTGGCTTAACATCTACAATATATTACATGAATGGGATAGTTCTGCAACGCGATGCATCTCAACAAATAAAATACGGAAAAGTAGTTTCTAAAACTTACGATTGGAAAGAATTGCGACCAGGTGATTTACTGTTTTTTAGACGTGGAAATTCAATTACCGATCCTGAAATTATAACACATGTAGCAATGTATATTGGTGATACTGAATTTATTCATGCCTCGGGAAGTGTAAGAATAAACAGTATCGACAGCACTCGCGAAAACTATATTTCAAGTTATGCAAATAGGTTTGTAAAAGCAATGAGAGTAAAAGGCGTAACAGATGGTGTGGGCATAGAGTTTGTTCGCAATAATAGTTTTTATGAAAAAATTATAAATAATTCAAAATGAAAACCAACAGACGAAATTTTGTAAAAACAGCAGGTATTGCATCTCTTAGTGTTGCATTGTCAAATAAAACATTTGCAAAAGTTCCTACATTGAAAAGCGGTAAAATGAAACTCACATTTAAACCTTACAAACTGCAACTAAAACATACATTTACTGTTGCAGGGTTCTCTAGAAATACAACTCCGGTTGTTTTAACCGAAATTGAATTCGAAGGAATTATTGGATACGGAGAAGCATCGATGCCTCCATATCTTGGAGAATCACAAAAATCAGTAATAAGTTTTCTCGAAAAAGTTGATCTGGCTCAGTTTAGAGATCCTTTCAGGTTAGATGAGATTATGGAGTATATCGATTCTATTGACACAGAAAATAGAGCAGCCAAAGCATCAGTAGATATCGCATTACACGATTTAATTGGGAAAATTGCAAATCAACCATTATATAAACTTTGGGGACTTACTCCCGAAAATACTCCAATGACCTCGTTTACTATTGGTATTGATACAGCAGAAGTTGTGAAACTTAAAACCAAAGAAGCTAGCCGATTTAAAGTATTGAAAGTAAAACTAGGTGGTGGAAATGACAAAGAGATGATTAACACAATTCGTTCGATAACCGATGTTCCTTTGTATGTTGATGTAAACCAAGGGTGGAAAGACAAAAACCATGCTTTGGAGATGATTCATTGGTTGAGTGAAAGAGGAATTGAATTTGTTGAGCAACCACTTCCCAAAAATCAAGTTGACGATATGGCGTGGCTAACAGAAAATAGTCCGCTGCCAACTATTGCCGACGAAGCTTTTCAGCGATTATCCGATGTGGCAAAATTTAAGGATGTTTATTCGGGCATAAACATTAAACTAATGAAAAGTACCGGTTTGCGCGAAGCACATAAAATGATAACCGTTGCCCGCGCATTAGACATGAAAGTGATGATTGGCTGCATGACCGAAACTTCGTGTGCCGTTTCTGCAGCATCGCAACTTTCGCCACTTGTTGACTGGGCAGACCTCGATGGTAGTCTTTTAATTAGCAACGATGTTTTTAAAGGAATGGAAGTAATAAAGGGAAAAGTTACTCTTAACAATTTACCAGGAATTGGAATCGAAAAAATATAACCTGAATTTATATCGAACTCAGGTTAGTAGAAATCCTAATCGCTCTTTTCGTTAACAAAACTTCAAAAATTACAAATCATTCATTGTAGTTTTTACAATTACAATATCTTTGCGCGGTCAAAATCTAAGTCAATTAAGTTGATGCTTATTATGAAACAATTCTCTATACTATTTCTACTATCTTTTATTGTTATTTCGGCAAATGCAACTGAAATTACAAAATCGAAGAACGACACTATTATAAATACATTCAATAAAGACTTTGTTTACAATGTCAAGAAGAAACTGTCGCCCATAAAAATTGATGGAATTATTGAAGAATCTGATTGGATGAATGCGCAAAAAGCTGATAACTTTTTCAGGGTACTTCCTGTAGATTCTGGCTTTGCAAATCAGCAATCTGTTATAATAATGACCTATGACGATAAAGCTCTTTATGTGGCACAAATATTTTACGATACAATTCCCGGAAAACGTATTATGGAATCGTACAGGCGAGATTTTTCCTTTGGAAGTAACGATAATCTATTGATTTTCTTCGATACTTTTCTCGATCAAACAAATGGCTTTTCGTTTGGAGTTTCAGCATCGGGAGCAAAATGGGACGGAACAATGTCTGATGGAAATGGCATTTCGTTAGACTGGGATTGCAAATGGGAATCGAAAACAAAACATTACGACGATAGATGGGTTACCGAAATGCGAATTCCATTTAAATCAATTCGTTATCCGTTGGGAAGCCAAATGTGGAATACCAACTTTAGCCGTTTAGATTTAAAGTCGAACGAAAAGTCGGCTTGGGCTCCGGTACCTCGCCAGTTTCCAACTTCAACACTCGCATACACCGGAGTAATGAAATTTGAAGAACCACTACCAAAATCTAAAACACAATTTTCTTTAATACCTTATGTTTATGGCGAAGTTTCGAAAGATTACGAAGTAGGAACTGATGCCGAGTATCGTAAAGATATTGGATTCGATGCAAAAATTGGAATTTCGTCATCGATGAATCTTGATTTAACGTATAACCCCGATTTTGCTCAGGTAGAAGTTGATAGGCAAGTAACAAATATCGATAGATTTGAACTTTTTTTTCCAGAAAAACGACAGTTCTTTTTAGAAAATAGTGACCTATTTGCAAGTTATGGTTATCATACTACAACCCCATTCTTTTCGAGACGAATAGGTTTAGATGCACCGGTTTTGGCAGGTGCACGATTGAGTGGTAAAATTGGGAACGACCTGCGTATTGGATTTATGAATATGACAACCAGTGAAACTGATGAACATTTAGCACGCAATTTTACTGTTGCTTCAATTCAGAAAAAAGTTTTTGCCCGTTCTAATGTTGGTTTTATTTTCGTAAATAAAGAGTATTTTAATCAACCCACAGATACAACAATGTTTAATCGTGTTGCCGGTATTGATTACAATCTTGCAAGTAAAAATAATTTTTGGGATGGTAAATTCTTTTACCACCGTTCATTTCAACCCGAAAAAATAGATAAACAATATTCGCAGGGGGCTTCAATAAGTTACAGTAGAAAACACTTTCAGGCTAGGTTATTTGAAACTTCCGTTGGCGAAAATTATCGTGCTGAAGCTGGTTTTGTTCGTAGAACCGGATATAATTTTATTGGCCCAAGTATTACATATCTTTTTGTGCCAAACAAACGAATTGTAAGCCATGGAATTACAATCAAAAATGATAATTATTTCGATAAAAATTATCATAAAATAGAGCACGAAAATACAATTTCATATCAATTTGAGTTTAAAGATAGATCGGGTTTAGAATTAGGATACATGGACTTTTTTGTTGAATTGCAAGATGATTTTGACCCTACTCATGGTGGAGATCATTATTTAGAAGCAGGTACAAGTTACAACTTTATAGGTGCATATTTAGCATACCAATCGACAAAAAAAACCATGTTTAATTGGTCGGCAACGGGTGCCGGTGGTACGTATTATAATGGTAACATGATGTTTTTAGAAGGTGAAGTTGGTTATCGTTTTCAGCCGTATGTAAATTTAACAATGAATTTTAATTATACCAACATTGATTTGCCAGAACCATTCGAACAAACGAAATATCTGTTGTTGGGGCCAAAAGTAGATGTAACTTTCACCGACAAAATATTCTGGACAACGTACGTGCAATACAACGAGCAAATCGATAACATGAATATAAATATGCGCATACAATGGCGTTACCAACCGGTTTCTGATATTTATTTGGTTTATACAGATAATTATATCCCTGGAAGCTGGACTTCGCGTAACCGCGCTTTGGTTTTAAAAATGACTTATTGGTTAAATTAGGAATTTAAATTCTCTTGTAAATAAAATCAATTATATTTGCGCCACATTTATATTGAAGTTGTTTAAAGTTAAAGTGGATTTTTGATAATAATTTATAGGTTTTAGTTACAAAACAACTTCTCAATATAATTGTAAGTTAATTTAGATTATAAATATAATTAATAATATAAAATTCAATAATAATATGAAGGTAACAGTAGTTGGTGCAGGAAATGTTGGAGCAACATGTGCTCAGATTATAGCTGAAAAAAACATTGTTCAGGAAGTAGTTCTATTAGATATTAAAGAGGGTATTGCAGAAGGAAAAGCCTTGGATTTATGGCAAACTGCACCTGTAAATTATTATGATTCTCGTGTGGTTGGTTCTACAAACGACTACTCAAAAACAGCCGATTCTGAAGTTGTTGTTATTACATCGGGTGTTCCACGTAAGCCGGGGATGAGCCGCGATGATTTAATTTCTATAAATGCAGGAATCGTTAAAAGTGTTACCGAGAATGTTGTTAAATATTCTCCAAATGCAAAAATCATTATCGTTTCTAATCCGTTAGACGTAATGACTTACGCAGCATTTGAAACAGCAAAAATACCTAAAAATCAGATAATGGGAATGGCTGGTATTTTAGATACAGCTCGTTACCGTGCATTTTTGGCTGAAGCCTTAGACGTTTCGCCTCGCGATATTTCTGCTCTATTAATGGGTGGCCACGGAGATACAATGGTTCCGCTCCCTCGTTATACAACGGTTGCAGGTATTCCAGTAACCGAATTAATAGACGAAGATAAATTAAATGCAATTGTTGACCGTACGAAAAAAGGCGGTGGCGAATTGGTTAATCTAATGGGTACTTCGGCATGGTATGCTCCGGGTTCGGCAGCTGCACAAATGGTTGAAGCAATTGTAATGAACCAAAAACGTGTTTTCCCTTGTTGTGTAAGACTTGAAGGCGAATACGGATTAAACGACATGTTTGTTGGTGCACCGGTTGTACTGGGCAAAAATGGAATTGAAAGAATTATTGAAGTTGATTTGAATAAGGACGAAAAACAACTTCTGCACGATTCTGCAAACTCTGTAAAAGGTGTTATGGATGTTTTAGACGGAATGAATATATTGTAAGCAATAAATAAAATTCATATTTAAACGGTTGATTCTTTAGAGTCAACCGTTTTTTATTTTGACATATTCTTTCGGCGTAAACGCCATTCCGTAAAAACTTGCAAAATTTTATACGGAATCTCATATTTATACCAACTAAGTTTATTGAGATTTTTACTTTTACAAAATGCAAATTAAAATTCCAATACAAATTGTAGAGCTAGAGCCAGACAATTATCACATTATAATATCGGGCACTTTTGCTGATAAAGAAAGTGTAAATTGGGTAATAGACACGGGTGCCTCAAAAACAGTATTCGATAAAAATTTGGATAAATACTATTCTGTTATTGAAGGCGAATCAGATGAAATTCATACAGCGGGAATTGAAGAACAACCACAAAAAATTTCGCTTGCACATTTAAAATCACTGCAAATAGGGAAACTAAATACAGATAAACTAAAAGTAGCTTTACTCGATTTATCACACATAAACGAACTTTATAAAAGGGCAACCAATCTTAAAATTTGCGGATTAATAGGAAGCGATTTTTTAATGAAATATGTTGCGGTAATTAATTATAAAAAACGGGTTTTAGTTTTGAGAATATAATTATCTATTAAATTGGTACGCTAACTCTATGGATTTTGGAGTTTATTAAACAGGTTTTCGCAGATTTTATTCTCATTATAAATCAGCAATATAATCGTAATCAGCGTTCCATTAATTCGTGAAAAATATTTAGCATTTCGTTTTTGCAAACCTGAAATGTTTAGGTATATTTGCTGCGCTTAAAAATAGACCTCTCTTGGTTTACTCAAGAGGAAGAGATAACATGGAAATCAAAAAATATATATCGAAAAAACTAATACTACGCCTGGCATTTTTTGTCGCCATAATTAGTGTGGCAACACTTTTCGATCTCTATTTCGAGAATAATCCTGAGAAGTTAAAGCTAATACAAACTGAGTCAGCTGATAATACAGACGTACAAGGTAGTGTGTATTTTGCTACCCAGACTAATACTTTCGATGTTAAAACTTCATCTCAAAAAAATACAAGAAGAAAATTGCATGCGCAATCGCATGCAAAGTTTGTTCAAAAATATTATCAGTTAAGAAATTTCCAGATATTAAAAGCAGAGGTGCAAACTCAAACCTCTCCGCTAATTCTTTCGTATCATTATCTGGTTTTTAAAAATTATTTCTTTTCTGCCCCCGACGATGATCCACTTATTTCGTAAATAATACTTTACAATTTTCAAAAAAATAGAGATTTTCTGAAGAGCAATTTTCTTTAGTACTATTCTCTAATTATAACGTTTTGAATATCTATTCAGAATAAATTTCAAAAAAATAAAAATAAAATTTTAAACATTAAAAATTAAATTGAAATGTTAAACAAAGGTGCAATTTTATCGTTTGCTATTCTTTTGGCAGCAGTTTGCGTTTACCAGTTGTCGTTTACCTGGAAAGCAAAACAAATTGAAAAAGATGCTGTAGAATACGCGCAAGGTAGTCCTGAAAAAGAACTTTTCTACCTCGACTCTATTTCTGGAGAGGAAGTATATAACTTTCTTGGACTGAAAAAATTTACATTTAAAGATGTTAAAGAGCTGGAGATGAATCTGGGTCTTGACCTTAAAGGTGGTATGAACGTTACTCTCGAAGTTTCGGTAAACGAAATTATCAGAGCAATGTCTAACTACAGTACCGACTCTACTTTTAACGCTGCGCTGAAACATGCAAAGTTATTGCAGGAAGATAGTCAGGCTGATTTTGTAACACTATTTGGACAAGCTTTCGAAGAGATTGATCCAAATGCAAAACTGGCCTCAGTATTTAACACTTTAGAGTTACGCGACCGTATTAATTTTAATACATCAAATGCCGATGTTTTAAAAGTAATTAACGAAGAAACTGATGCAGCAATAGATAACTCATTCAATATTATCCGTACTCGTATCGACCGTTTTGGAGTTGCACAACCTAACATTCAACAGCTGCAAACCAAAGGTCGTATTCTGGTTGAGCTACCTGGAGTAAAAGACCAAAACAGGGTACGTAATCTTTTGCAGGGAACTGCAATGTTGGAGTTCTGGGAAACTTATGAAAACCAAGAAGTTTATCAATACATGCTTCTTGCTAATCAGAAAATTAAAGAGATGGAAACTTCAAATGTTGCTGATTCAACAGAAGTTTCAACAGAAGCAGTAACTGAGAATAATGAAGCTGTTGATACAACAGACACAGAAAACTCGTTACTTTCTGAATTAGAGGCAGGTGCAGAAACTGATTCAACATCATCGCTGGATAATTTAGCTGATTTTAAAAATGAGTATCCACTTTTTGCATTATTAAATCCAAGCACAGACCAGCAGGGACAGTTATTTCCTGGACCAATTGTTGGAATGGCGCATTTTAAAGATACTTCTGCAATTAATACATATTTAAATCATCCTCAGGTAAAAGGCCTTTTCCCTCGAAATATGACTTTTCGCTGGACAGCCAAATCTGTTGATGCAGAAGAAAATTATTTCCGTTTAATTGCCTTAAAAGTTACAACTCGCGACGGGCGCGCTCCATTAGACGGAGACGTTATTACAGATGCTCGTCAAGATTTCGACCAGTTTGGCTCGAGTCCGGAAGTAACTATGTACATGAACAGTGAAGGCGACAAAATTTGGTCGCGTATGACAAAAGAGAATATTGGCAAATCTATCGCCATTGTTTTAGATGGTTATGTTCGTTCGTTCCCAACTGTTCAAGGTGAAATTTCTGGTGGTCGTTCAAGTATTACGGGTTTAGAAAGTATCGAAGAGGCGAAAGACCTTGCAAACATTTTAAAGTCTGGTAAAATGCCTGCTCCTGCACGTATTATTCAGGAAGCTATTGTTGGTCCGTCGTTAGGGCAAGAGGCAATTAACAGCGGTATGTTATCATTCCTTATCGCTTTTGCGTTGATTCTGGTTTATATGTTTTTCTTCTATAGTAAAAATGCCGGTTTGGTTGCAAATATTGTATTAATTGCCAACTTGTTTTTCATCATCGGAATTCTTGCATCGTTAGGTGCGGTACTTACACTGCCTTGTATTGCTGGTATTTTGCTTACAATTGGTATTTGGTGTGATGCAAACGTGCTTATTTACTAACGTGTTCAGTAAGAATTAAATTCAGGTAAAGGAATTAAACT
>DAOVTY010000253.1 GCA_030632865.1 Bacteroidota bacterium | reverse complement strand
CTTTTATAAAAAACAATAAAAGTGTAGAGAAAGTAATTATTCCGCTTCGTGATGGAATGACTGTAATTAGGAAAAAGTAATTTCTAATTATTTTTCTTCACAACAAATTTAGTCACCTGTTTCTTCTTTGGTTTGAAATTTCGTCGCTTATTATTACTGGCTGGCTTTTTCTTTTTATCAAAACGGTCGAGGCTTTCGTCTAAAGTAACTTCCATTTTATTATCCTCTTTTTCGTTCTCGGCAAAAGAATTTATTTCGGGTTGAATTCCATGTTTATTTTTTTGGATAATATCTTTAACCTGTTGCAGCGAAAGCTTAAAAGTTGTTCCCATACTCCCTTCTAAACTATACCATATTTCCCTTTTTAAATAATCAGTTTTAAAAGGCTTTGCAATTCCCTTTGCTAAATCAAGGTTCATTAGCTCTCTTGGAAACTCGTTTCTTGCTTCAATATATGTGTCTAATTCAAAAAGCAAACAGCATTTTAGTTTGCCGCAAGCACCTGCCATTTTCTCTGCCGATGGCGATAATCCTTGTTTTATTGCAGCACTAGACGCAATACTTTTAAAATTAGTGTGCCAGTTTGAACAGCAAAGTTCTCTGCCGCAAGAGCCAATTCCACCAACCAATCCTGCTTCTTGCCGAGCTCCAATTTGTTTCATCTCTATTCTAATCCCAAACTCCTGAGCATAAACTTTAATAAGCTCTCTAAAATCTACACGTCCCTCGGCAATGTAATAGAAAATAGCTTTACGGCTGTCTCCTCTAAATTCAACATCTCCAATTTTCATATTCAACCCAAGATCAAGTACAATCTGACGTGCCCTAATCATGGTTGGCTTTTCCCTATTTCTCGATTCGGTAAGTTTCGCCAAATCAGACTCTGTAGCTCTCCTAAAAATATTATTTACAGTATTTCTACTTGGGGTTTTAACTTTTCTGTTGTATTGCTTTTCGGCAAGATAACCTGTTAAAGTTACTTCACCAACATCGTGCCCCGGCATGGTAGAAACAACAATTTTGTCGCCTCTCCTTATTGGTAATTTATCTGTACTCTTATAATATTCTCTTCTTGTTGTCTTGAATTTAACTTCAACAATATCAGACTCGTTAGCCGTTTCCGGCAAGTCATTCAGCCAACTATAACTGTCAACCACCTGGTTGTTTGTTGAATTATTCATCGAACATCCATTGCAACTCATATCTTCTCCTCCTCTTTAATAGCTGTTATATTCCGGTGTCAAACTTTTAAGTATATTTTTTAAAAATTGCTACACTAAATTCTCAAATATAACTGTCTATTTATTTAAATAATTCGGTGCAAATATAAAAAAGAAATAAACATCAGTAGATTCATAAGATTTAATTTGAAATTTATAACATTGGATTTTTAATTAGCCCTATAATAATTCTTTGTATTTTATCCTGAAAAATTTCCCTTCAATTTTCAAAAAATTATCTTTGTTCAATAATGGTGACTAAGAGAAAATACGCTGAAACTCCTTTGATGAAGCAATATTACAGCATCAAAGAGAAACATCCCGATGCACTACTACTTTTTAGAGTGGGCGATTTTTATGAAACTTTTGGAGAAGATGCAATTAAAACGGCAGAAATCGCAGGTATTACTTTAACTCGACGTGCAAATGGAGCAGCAAGTTATGTAGAGCTTGCCGGTTTTCCGTATCATGCATTAGATACATATTTACCAAAATTAGTTAGAGCAGGGCAGCGCGTTGCAATTTGCGAGCAGTTAGAAAATCCGAAACTCACTAAAAAAATTGTAAAACGTGGAATCACCGAATTGGTAACTCCAGGTGTTTCTATAAACGATAATATTCTCGAAAATCGCGAAAATAATTTTTTGGCTTCTGTTCATTTTAATAAAAAAATTGCTGGTGTAGCTTTTCTAGATATTTCAACCGGCGAATTTTTAACTGCAGAGGGCAATTACGAATATATTGATAAACTTCTCAGCTCTTTTCAGCCAAAAGAAGTCCTGTTTCAACGAGGTAGGGGAAAAGAGTTTAACGAAATTTTTGGCACTAAATATTACACTTATAATTTAGAAGACTGGGTTTACACCACCGATGCTGCAACCGATAAGTTGATGCGTCATTTCGAAACTAAGTCGTTAAAAGGTTTTGGTGTGCAAAGAATGCAACTTGCAATTATTGCGTCTGGAGCAATTCTACACTATTTAGATATTACGCAGCACCAAAAGTTGAGCCATATTAGTGGATTGAGTAGAATTGAGGAGGAGCATTTTGTTTGGCTCGATCGTTTTACAATTCGTAATCTCGAACTTTTTTCACCGCTGCAAGAGAGTGGAAAATCGTTAATCGAGGTGGTAGATAAGACCATTTCTCCAATGGGTGCGCGCTTGTTGAAACGATGGATGGCACTGCCTCTTAAAGATATCGACCCCATTAACGAACGATTGGATGTTGTTGAACTTTTTCTGAAAAACCCTGATACAAAAGAGAGTTTGGAAGAGAATATTCGGCAAATTGGCGATTTAGAACGGCTGATTTCAAAAGTTGCTGTAGGAAGAATTAGTCCGCGAGAAGTGGTGCAAGTAAAAAACGCACTTAATGCAATTATTCCTATAAAAACAGCTTGCTCCGAAGTTGATAATGTGGTATTAAATCGTTTTGCTGAACAGTTAAATCCGTGCGATTTAATAAGAGAAAAAATTCATGCCGAAATAGTTGCAGACCCACCAGTTGCTATTAATAAAGGAAAGGTAATTGCTGAAGGCATTTCTGAGGAGTTGGATGAATTGCGAAAGATTGCCTTCTCTGGAAAAGATTATTTAGCTAAAATTCAACAGCGTGAAAGCGAGAAACACGGAATTCCATCGTTAAAAATTAGTTTTAATAATGTATTTGGATATTATATCGAAGTTCGGAATACTCATAAAGATAAAGTGCCAGAAGAGTGGATTCGTAAGCAAACTCTGGTTAGTGCCGAGCGTTATATTACGGAGGAGTTAAAAGAGTACGAAACAAAAATTTTGGGTGCCGAGGAGAAAATTCAGGTTATAGAAAATAGAATTTTTAGCGAGCTGATTTTTGCACTTTCAGAATACATTGCAGCTATTCAGTTAAATTCTAATATTTTAGCGCAAATAGATTGTTTAATGTCTTATGCAACGTGTGCAAATTCTTACGGTTATTTTCGTCCGGTTATCGATCAATCTACAACAATAGATATAAAAAACGGCCGTCATCCGGTTATCGAACATCAGTTACCAATTGGCGAGTCTTACATAGCAAACGATGTTTTGTTAGATCAGGACAATCAACAAATAATAATTATTACGGGGCCTAACATGGCAGGTAAATCGGCACTACTTCGCCAAACTGCTTTAATTGTGTTATTGGCGCAAATGGGGTCGTTTGTTCCGGCAGAGTCGGCAACACTTGGTTATGTAGATAAAATATTTACCCGAGTTGGTGCCTCTGATAATATCTCGCTGGGCGAATCTACTTTTATGGTAGAAATGAATGAAGCTGCAAGTATATTAAATAATGTGTCAGACAGGAGTTTAATTTTGTTTGATGAACTGGGGCGTGGTACTTCAACATACGATGGAATTTCTATTGCATGGTCTATTGTTGAACATCTGCACGAACATGCACAAACAAAAGCTAAAACTTTATTTGCAACACATTATCACGAGCTAAACGAAATGGAAAGTGCTTTCCCAAGAGTGAAAAATTTTAATGTTTCAATAAAAGAAGTGGGCAATAAGGTTATTTTCCTGCGAAAATTGGTTCGTGGTGGAAGTAATCATAGTTTTGGGATTCATGTGGCAGGAATGGCAGGCATGCCAAAATCGGTGATAAAACGTGCAGAACAAATACTGGTGAAATTAGAGGGAGGAAAGGAGAAGGATAACCTTGCTAAACCGCTTGGAGAGATTGGCGAAAATCGTGAGGGAATACAACTTAGCATCTTTCAATTAGACGATCCGGTGTTGAAACAAATACGTGATGAGATTGCCGGATTAGATATAAATAATCTAACTCCAATTGAAGCGTTGAATAAATTGAATGAGATTAAAAAATTAACAGGATTTAAATAATGTTATTTTTTATTTCAATATTTTGCGAGATAAAAAAATAGCAATATATTTGCAGCGCTTAAAAAAGCAGAGTTCTTTAAAATATACAAGAATAGCTCAGTTGGTAATGCGTTAGTCAACTAACAAATACCAGAGGTAAAATAAATAGAGTTTTCTTGTTTTTAACAGAGTTCATTAATTATGCGAGAATAGCTCAGTTGGTAGAGCACGACCTTGCCAATGTCGAGGTCGCGGGTTCGAGTCCCGTTTCCCGCTCAATCTAAAAGTGAAAATTAATTCTACCCTTTTGTTAATTGTCAGAATCCGCGGAATGTACAAATGGTAGACACGTTGGACTT
>DAOVTY010000333.1 GCA_030632865.1 Bacteroidota bacterium | reverse complement strand
TGGCGGTTCGCATATTCACGCAGGAACTTTTTCGGGGCAAATTCGCTCGCGGCTGCAAACAATGAATGGCGAAATGAATGCCGGCTTGGGATTTATGTTTCCTTACCGGATTTCGCGAACCAACTCGCCGTTTGGTTATTATATTAGATACAACGGGCGGTGGCAAAGTTCTAGAAATATTGAGAAAAGAAAATCTGGAAATTTGGGTGTGGGAGGTATTTCGGCAACTACTTCGGCCCCAAAAGCTGAGTTGACAATTCTTTTAGAGGACGAAAATAAACTTGATTACAGTTTCAATAAATTACGTGTTTATTACGAAAATAAGGGTGTAGATTATATCGTTTCTGTTGATTCTTCAATTTTAGTAAATTCAATTAAAACTGAAGATTATTTTGAATTTGAGTTGAATTCGAAGGTAGATAGTTTGAAGATATCTATTCAAAAAAAATCGAATGCTAGTGGCAGTTTTACACTCTTTGGAATAACAAGCGAATCTGCTCCAAATGGCTTTATCTATAATAGTATTGGAGTAAATGGAGCGCATGTTCCGGCATTTTTGCGGTGTCAACTTTTCGAAAAACAGCTCGCCGAATTGAAACCCGATTTAGTTATTCTTAGTTTAGGTATAAACGATGCTTATGGAAATCGTTTTTCTCAAAATAAATTTGAAGCAAATTATGGAGAACTAATTACAAAAATTAGAAAGGCAGCACCCGAAACTGCAATTATTTTCACCACAAATAACGATAGTTATATGTATCGTAGATACGTGAATAAGAATGGAATTAAAGTTAAGCAAAGTATGTTTAATATGGCCGAAAAATATGATGCCGGAGTTTGGGATATGTTCTCGGTTATGGGAGGATTAAATTCTATTACTTTGTGGGAAAATAATATTTTGGCGCAGCGCGATAAAATACATTTTACTCGTAAAGGATATTTAATTTTGGGAGATCTGTTTTTTAATGCTTTGATACAGGGTTTTGAGAGTTATTTGGAATCTGGAAATAAATTTGCAATTGGTCGTAATTTCGATGACGGAGGAACTAATAAATTTGATGAAGCAGAAAGATTTATACCATTCGTAACTCAGAATATAGATGACAATGTAAATATTAATTGCACAGACTAATAAAAGCTACTTTGGATATTATTCAACAAATAAATATAGCTGAGATTTTAAGGAACATTTTTGTTTACGACAAAACTGCTCCGCTTATTTTTACGCGCTTTTTTTTCTGGGCATTTTTTGCAATTGTTTTGTTGGGATATTCATTGGTTTATAAACGAAAAAACCGAAGTGTACGAGCAGGATATTTGTTTTTTGCCAGTTTGTTTTTCTACTATAAATCGAGCGGTTTTTTCTTTTTTATTCTACTGTTTAGCACACTTGTCGATTATTTTATAGGAAAAGGAATTTACTCATCTAAAAATCAAAATATAAAAAAAATATTGTTGGCAGCAAGTATTATTGTTAACCTTACCGTACTTGCATATTTTAAATATTCGTATTTTTTTATAGATAGTATAAACGTACTTTTTAACGCCAATTTGGAGGTAATTAACCACCTTGCAGTTATTGCAAATACAACGGTAGGTACACATTTTAGTGTGAATCAGATTTTATTACCTGTTGGAATTTCATTTTTTACGTTTCAAACTATTAGTTATTCGGTTGATGTTTATCGTGGCGAAACTAAACCTGTTAAAAATCTAATTGATTTTGGTTTTTACGTTTCATTCTTTCCTCAACTTGTTGCCGGTCCAATTGTACGTGCATCGGGTTTTGTAAAGCAAATTTATGAAGATTACCGGGTGTCGAAAGTAGAATTTGGCTGGGCGATTTTTATGATTTTGAAAGGACTGATTAAAAAAATATTTATTGGCGATTATATTGCTGTGAATTTTGTCGACCGTGTTTTCTCTGACCCTATAACATATTCAGGCTTCGAAAATTTGATGGCGCTGTTTGGCTATTCCCTGCAGGTTTATGTCGATTTTTCGGGCTACACCGATATTGCAATTGGCGTTGCTTTGCTAATGGGATTCAGGTTGCCACAAAACTTTAATTCGCCCTACAAAGCAAAAAATGTTGGCGATTTTTGGAAACGCTGGCACATGTCTCTTTCTTCGTGGCTGAAAGATTATCTTTATATTCCAATTGGAGGAAACCGTGGTGGTTCGGTGTTTAGTTATTTAAGTTTAAGTGTTATTTTAAGTATAATAGTTTTACTGTCGGGTAAATTAATTTTAGTTCCTGTTTTTGCTGGCATAATAGTTTTATCCGCCACTGCAGTTCGTAGTTCTCCCGGAATAAAACGTGGTATAGATACCAACATAAATTTAATGCTGACCATGCTTCTGGGAGGTTTGTGGCACGG
>DAOVTY010000031.1 GCA_030632865.1 Bacteroidota bacterium | reverse complement strand
TTTAATGCAATCCCTGATAATCAATATTTGGTAACCCTGCATTTGGCTGAACGGGATTCAATTGCTCAGCTTTTATCAAGCCTGGATTTAGCACGTCAGAGTTCATTAGCTCAAGAATTGACAACTAAACTAGCAATTATGGATTCAGAGCCACTGGATTCATTAGCTCAGAAAATGATAGCTCAGTATTTGTTACTTTACGAAATGTCGGGCGACCCTGAAAATTTGAATAAAGTTGTTGACTACGATTACGAAAAATTGAATGTTACTTTTCAACTTAAAAGTGATAACTCTAAAGCTATTAACTCTGCTCTCGATTTGATTCACGAGTTTGAAGATGATTTTAAAAATATGGGTATTACAATGAAATATGCCGGAAGCGGGTATAAAGGACTTGTATTTACAGACTTAATTCTGGAAGGACAGATAATGAGCCTAATACTTTCGTTAATAATTGTAATTGTTCTACTCTCGTTTATGTTCAAAAATATTAAACTGGGATTGATCGGCGCAGTTCCGATTATTGTAACCGCACTAATAAGTTTCGGAACAATGGGTTTCTTGAATATTCCGTTAAGTACTACTTCGGCACTACTTTCGAGTATTGCTATTGGAATTGGAATTGATTATGCAGTGCATTTTATCGAACAATACAGAAGCAATGCTCTGAAATACAGCAGTAAACTATTAGTTGCTCAAAAAACAATGGCACATTCTGGTAGAGCAATTAGTTATAATGCAATTGTTGTAATTGCTGGCTTTTTGGTGTTGCTTTTCTCTGTATTTCCACCAAACAGAGAGCTTGGAGCATTAGTTTCGCTGAATATGTTTACCAGTTTTGCGGGAACAGTAACAGTAATGTTAGTACTGTTGTTTGGCAGTAATGTATATTTTAAAAAGAAAAAATAATAAAGGAATGGTGTAATAAAAATATATTGTGTCATAAAATATTGATCAATTAAATAATTAAATTAAAAAAAATAGAAATAATGAAAACTTTAAAAACATTAATAGTAGCAGCTTTAATTGTAGTTGCAGGATTTAGTGCAAATGCACAATTAACAGGAACTGAAATTGTGGAAAAAGCTTATAACAGAGAAACCGGCGACGACCAAACGTCTTTGCTGACAATGACACTTACAAATAAACAAGGTAAACAGCGAGTTAGAAAAATCAGTCAATTCACAAAAGATTTTGGCGATGTTGAAAAGAGTATAATGTTCTTTCAATCTCCCGCCGATGTGAAAAACACATCGTTTATGAGCTGGAGTTACGATTCTGATAAAAATGACGACCAGTGGATTTATCTACCAGCACTTAAAAAAACAAAACGTATTTCGAGCGACAGTAAAAGCGACTATTTTATGGGCTCCGATTTTACTTACGATGACCTTGGCGACAGAAAATTAGAGGCCGATACTCATAAATTATTAAGAGAAGAAACCGTTGATGGTAAAGATTGCTTTGTGGTTGAGAGTGTATCGAATGACGAAGATTATATGTATTCGAAAACTATTACCTGGATTATTAAAGATAGTTTTATTGGCTATCAGAAAGAGTTTTACGACGAAGATGAGGATCTTTTGAAAGTGTTATCGATTAAAAAATATGAGGAAATGTCTGGCATATTTGTGATTACAAATTCTGAAATGAAAAACGTACAGAAAGACCATACAACAAGTATGGTTTTAAGCGATGTGGAAATAAACACTGGAGTTTCTGCATCAAAATTTTCAGAAAGAATGATGACGAGAGGGATGTAAAATTTTGTATAAAATGCAAGAATGCGTAAATAAAGGAATGAATACTAATAACACAAATTCATGGTCAAATAAATAACACATTGTGATCAAATACCTTTTCATATTTATTTTAGTGTTGATGTATTCATTTTCTTGTTTAGCACAGGAGAAGAATGTTATAACTCCAACAATTGAATTAACTACAATTGCACAGGTTCATCAAGGGAATAGCTACATTACTTTTCCTACTGACATTGGAAATATTGAGCCACTTTGGTTTGAAGGTAATCTGAAACCTAATTTTTACATTAGGCAAAGTAAAAATTCACGATTAATGGGAGTAATTACTCCGCAGGTAATTATTAGAATGTATCAGGAAGAATCGTTTCCGGTGAGAACACCAAGTTATATTCCACAAATTACGGCATATTATTTATTGAGTTCAAAAACAAGTGTTAACAGTTTAAGTTTATTTGGGAAATTGGCGCATCATTCTAACGGACAAGACGGTGATTTTTTTCTTGAAAATGGTGACATTAATCTATTGGCCGGAAATTTTGCATCAAATTATTATGAATTGGGATTAATCAAAACAATTTATAACTCAAGATTTAATGCAGTTCAGTTTTTTGGCACATCGTTCGAAATTCATCCTCCAAGTTTATCGGCAGAAGAACTTAATGGTATATATAGTTTTTACAGATGGCACACAGTATTTTCAATTTTCAAAATGCCAACAAATAGCAATCAGGTTAAAAATAAAAATGCAAGTATTTCATTAAAAGGGCAATCAACATGGATGTTTGGAGATGTTAACAATTGGGAAGCCTTTTCCTGGGATAGGCTCAACCTTAGTTTCACATTTTACTATCATCCAAAGTTTTTAGAAGATATAGGATTGTTTGCACAAATATATCACGGCTCTGATTATTACAACATATATTTCGACCACAAAATAGATGTTATTCGATTTGGTATAATGACAGAAAAATTAAGATTTTAAAATTTAACAGATTAATAAAAATGAAAACAAGAGTAATAATATTAATGATATTGGGGGGTTTTGCAAGCCATATTTCAATGGCGCAAGAAGTTGATGTCTCGGGGTTTGTAAGAACTTACGAAGGTGTTAATATTGAAACCGGAGATTTCTCTATTATTCAGCAAACATTAAACCTGAATTTTGAGAAGCGGGGCGAAAAGGTTGCGTTTAAAGCTAACCCGATGATGTATATGTATAATTCTGACAGTCTGAGTTTTAACATGCGTGAAATTTATATGGATATGTATTTCGAAAATTTTGATTTGAGACTTGGAAAGCAGCAAATTGTTTGGGGAAAAGCCGATGGCGTATTTATCACAGACATTATTTCGCCACTTAATTTAAGTGAGTTTTTGCTTCCCGATTTCGATGAAATAAGAACCGGAGTAATTGCAGCCAAACTCGATTACTATGTAGGCAATGGTACTATCGAAGCAATTGTGATACCACAGTTTACTCCAATTACCCGACCTGATGAAAATTCAATTTGGTACATTCAACCCGATTTTCCGGCACCGGCAACATTCGATTGGAGCAAAAGCACCATCAATCCGTCGCTGGAAAATACCGAGATATTTTTAAAATATTCGGCAATTACATCAAAAATAGATTTCGATTTAATGGGAGGTTACACTTGGGATGATAATCCAGCAATGCATGTTGAAAAAGAGTTCGACATGTCGTCAGGAAATCCGGTGTTAACTGGGCTGAATATTACACCTCAACACCACCGGTTAACTATTGCAGGTGGTTCGTTTAGTACCGAAATTAAGGGGCTTATTTTACGCGGCGAAGCTGCTTATTATGATGGTAAATATTTCCAAACAGAAGACCCAATGGCAGTGGATGCTTTAATTCAGAAAAATTATATTAATTATGTTTTTGGACTCGATTTTAGTATTGGCGGTGTAAAAATGAGTGGGCAGTTTATTCAAAAATACATTCTGGATTATAATGATTTTATGACAGAAAATGAAACATTGAATACTGCAACATTTCTAGCTCGTTACGATATGTTACGAGAAACCCTGCATTTAGAGTTGTTCTCTTATATTGGGTTAACCGACTACGATGCTTTAATTCGCCCAAAAATAACCTATGATTTTGACGATAGTTTTTCTATTCTTTTGGGAGGGAATGTTTTTGTTGGCGATGAGGTTGGGCAATTTGGGCAGTACAGCGATAATACAATGATTTACGCAAAAGTTAAATACAATTTTTAATGAAACAAATTTTATTAGTAGCAGTTTTAGTATTTTTTACATCAGTTATATTTGCACAGCAATCCGACGATGTAATAGGGAAATATCGATTGCCCAATAATTTGGATGTACAGATATTTAAAGAAAATAATAAGTTTTTCGGAAAAATTATTGCACTAAATAATTACGAAGATGGTGTTACCAAGGATTTTAAAAATCCGGATAAAGCTAAACAAAACGAACTCTTAATGGGTAAAGTAATTATTAAAGATCTTGAATTTGACAGCGAAGATAAAATTTGGATAAATGGTAGTATGTACGGACCTGAAAAAGGGATGGTGTTTAATTTGAAAATTACTGAAATAAGAGAAAAAGAGATAGTTATTGTTGGGTCTAAATACATTTTTAAGAAAACTCTTGAGTGGCAAAAATTGTAGGCGTTTAAATATTGTCTGCCATAAAAGACCTTACGTTTTATGTCGATTTCATGAAAATGAAATTCGTATCTAACTAATTTATATCCAACCCCTAATTTTATAATAAGTTAAAGCCACCATTTCTCTGGCAATCAAAATTTCATATTTCAAGTGATTCCAAAGTTGGTAACGCATATTTATACTTTTACCAATATCGGGGACTAGTGTTTTATTTCCACCAAGCTTATCATCGTCGAACAATAAATCTGCTTCAACAGCATTCTCGAAAGCTGGCAGTGCATTTACTTTTTCGAAGCCTGCTTTTTGGAAACAAAGTACTGCACGACGCATGTGTTCTGGCGAAGTAATAAGCAAAATTGGTGTTTGCATTTTTACAATTCGCTGGCAATTTAATGCTTGTCCACGTGTATTTGTTCCTTCGTTCTCAAAAGTAATAAGCTCATCATTAACTCCACGTTCTACTAACTCATTTTTTATTAATTGCGGAGTACTTAAACTATCCTCTTTATCGCCGGGCATGGCAATAATTACCGTTGCTTCAGGAAATGTTAACGTGGCTTTTTCTGTGTACCAACTGCGCATTAGTGCCGACTGGCTTGGCATTCCTCCACCACCCAGCAATATAATAAATTGTGGTTCCCATTTAATTTCAGATTTACTTGTACCAAGCCAGTGGTAACCCCAAAATGGAACGGTTGTTAATGCGAGTAAAACACAAATCGAAAAGAAAATTCCAATCAATACAAATAAATTTCGTAGTAGTCTTAAAAAATAGATACTTTTGATTTTTACTTTATTCATGGAGATAAAAGTACATTTAATTTTAAAATATAAACAATTTTGAAGACATCAGAAAAAAACGAAATAATAGAACTTTTTGAAAATCATTTTAACGAAAAAGTTAAAACTTTTGAAATGCTTCCAGTCTCGGGTTCGTATCGTCAATATTGCAGAATGCAAAATGAAAATAGATCTGTAATTGGTGCCCTAAATACGGATGTAAAAGAGAACACGGCATTTTTGTCGTTCTCGAACCATTTTTTAAAGAGTGGTTTGCCCGTGCCCGAAGTTTTTGCTGTAAGTTCCGATCTGAGAAAGTATTTACAAGAAGATTTGGGAGATACCACACTTTTTGGTTTTTTAAGTGCTACTCGCGAAAAAGAGGGTTTCTCAGAAAATATTGTTTCTGAATATAAAAAAGTATTGAAGATACTCCCTAAAATTCAAATTATTGCAGGTAAAAATATTGATTATTCTGTTTGTTATCCGCGCGATGCTTTTGATAAACAATCGATGATGTGGGATTTAAATTATTTTAAATACTACTTTTTAAAACTTGCTAAAATTCATTTTGATGAGCAGGCTCTCGAAGATGATTTTCAACTTTTTAGCAACTATCTTTTAAGTGCAAATTCAGGTTTCTTTTTGTATCGCGATTTCCAGTCGCGTAATGTGATGCTGAAAGATGATGATGTTTATTTTATAGATTATCAAGGCGGCAGGATGGGTGCTCTGCAGTACGATTTAGCATCGTTGTTATACGATGGCAAAGCAGATATTCCTCAAAGTGTTCGTACTAGATTATTCGATTTTTATTTGAGTGAGTTGAAAAAATACATGACTGTTGACGAGGAGAAATTTACAGTTTATTTTAAAGGATTTGTTTTGATACGGATTATGCAAGCAATGGGAGCGTACGGATTTCGTGGGTTTTATGAGAAGAAAGAACATTTCTTGAAAAGCATTCCTTATGCACTTCGCAATCTTGAATATATTTTAAAGGATACAAATCTTCCTGTTGAGTTACCCGAGCTTTTTAGTGTACTTCGTCAGTTAATTCATTCCGAAGTTTTAAAAGATATTGGTCAGGTTAAAACAAACCTAACGGTTAGTATAACTAGCTTTTCTTATAAAAACGGAATTCCGTCCGATTCATCGGGAAATGGGGGAGGACATGTTTTTGATTGCCGTGCCATTAATAATCCTGGACGTTACGAAGAGTACAAAAAATTAACTGGGAAAGATTTGGCTGTTCAAGAATTTTTGGAGCAGAAATCGGAGATAGGAATATTCCTGAATTCAGTAAAAGTATTAATTGATCAATCAGTAAAAGTTTATCTTGAACGTGAATTTACTCATCTTTCTGTGAGTTTTGGCTGTACTGGCGGACGGCATCGCTCTGTATATTCGGCCGAAAAAATAGCTAAGTATTTGCAAAACAATTTCCCCGTTAATGTTGTTTTAGTGCATCGCGAACAACAATTTTAAAAATGGGTAAAAACGCTTGTAAAAAAAGAAAATTTAAAGATTCTGAAAACTCAAAATATGAGTGTAAAAAGTGTGGAGCCAAAGTGAAAACGGGAGATAAAGTTTGCAAAGCTAAAAAGTTAGCCAAATAAAAATAAATTCTTTTTTCAATTTCAATTTAAAGTTTTAATTATTCAGGTAAAATTAATTTTTTCTATTTTCGCAAAATATTATTAAAAAATATAAATTCATGGGAAGAGCATTTGAATATCGTAAGGCGGCAAAAATGAAACGTTGGGGAATGATGTCGAGGATATTTCCGAAACTGGGAAAGAAGATAACTATAGCTGCAAAAGATGGGGGTGCCGACCCGGATATGAATCCTGCACTGCGAACTGCGATTTTAAATGCCAAAGCGCAAAATATGCCAAAATCGAATATCGATGCGGCTATAAAACGTGCTTCAGGGAAAGATGCTGCCAGTTATATCGAAGTTAATTACGAGGGAAAAGGACCGCATGGAGTTTTGGTTTTTGTAGAGTGTGCCACCGATAATACAACACGTACCATTGCCAATGTTAAAAGTTATTTTAATAAACTTAATTGTAGTTTGGTACCTCACGGCGCATTAGAATTCATGTTCTCACGAAAGGCAATTTTCGAATTTGAGTTGCCGGAAGGAATAGATATCGAAGAGTTAGAGATGGAGTTGATTGATGCTGGTCTCGAAGAGATTGATGAAAATGAAGGTGTTTATTATGCTTTTGCCGAATATACCAGTTTTGGAGAAATGGCAACAGCGCTCGAAAATCTGAAGATTAATGTTATAAAGGCCGAATTAAAACGTTTTGCTACAACACCAGTAGAATATACTGAAGAGCAAATGGAAGAGATTGAAAAGTTGCTTGAAAAGTTGGAAGAGGACGAAGACGTTCAGGGCGTGTTTACAAATATTGGATAATTTGGCAATTCGGGTTTTTAAGTTCTAATTAAGTTAGAATATTTTATGTTGAATTAGTTGCAATCTATCTTAATTATTAAAGCTAAAAGAGGCATCTAAAAGTCCCCCGGCAACTATCCCTTTGTGATTTAATGGATCGTTTATACTGAAAAGAGGTATTAGATATGGACTTATTCCTAATTCAAAGTTAAACGATTTCTCAGGACGTTTAAACTTTATACCAAAATACCCACCTACAATAGGTCCAATAGCAAAAAACGAGTTTGTACGATAAATTCCTGAACTTTCAGATTTATAATCAGGTCCGTAGTGAAATGATATTCCAAGGATTGGACCTGAAATATAATCCATATTGGCAGACAAAGTTTTATGAAATTTTAAAGTTGCAGAAGGTTCAAATTGTAACATGTCAAACGATACACCAAATAAGATTGGTCGAAAAATAGGTATATCAATATGAAGTGCCGCATTATCTGAAATTCCAAATTCTGTAAAAAATGATACATCTGCAGCAGGCCCACCTTTGCTTCCGGCTGGAGATGCTACACACATTCGTACATTATCATATCTTCCGCCAGCTCTAATTTTAAGCCCAAATTCTGGTTGCTTGTTAAGCAAATCATTTTGAGAAAATGCAAAACTGGGTATTAAAATTATCATTAAAAAAATAGTGCTCAGTTGAATAAAGAAACTAAAAATAAAACTGTGTAATTCGTAATGTTTTTTCATCGTAAAATTAATTTTTTTCATAACAATACATCTTCCTTATGTGATTAACATATATTTCTAGTTTTAGTTTAAATGCATACGAAACACAGTGTTTTTTAATTGAAGATTTTACACTGTGCTTAAGGAATTTCAAAGTGGTTGTTACAAATTATTGCGTTCTTAAAATTTTGTATTTTCCCAATTCTTCGTCCATTAAACTGCTAAGTTCTTCAACTAATTTAGCGTAGTTTTTATTTGTAGCAAGATTCTGGTCTGCTGTTTTAGATTTAGAGTGATCGTACAATTCCATAGCAATTACTTCTTTAGAATTTTCATATTTTTGCCAGCGTGTAAATCGGTAATTTTCAGTACGAATACTGTAACCCATAATTTCGTTTTTCCGGTCGTAACCTAAACCATCTCCTCTCGGATATTGACTAATTGCAACTTTGTTTACTGTTGCTTTCGGGTTTTCTAAAATAGGTACTAAACTCTGACCTTCCAAATGATTAGGTTTCTCTAATTGAGCCAAATCACACAAAGTTGGGTAGATGTCTACAAATTCAGCTAGCGATTTTGTTTTTACTCCTTTGTCCATCCAAGGCACTGACAATATTAGCGGAGCATTGGTATCCATCTCAAAATTAGAGTGTTTGCACCAGTTGCCGTAATCACCAAGTTTCCATCCGTGGTCGCCCCAAAGTACTATTATTGTATTCTCAAGTAAATCGTTCTCTTCTAGCGCATATAATAGTTTCCCAATTTGTGCGTCAATCATACTCACCGCAGCATAATAACCATGTATCAAATTACGACTGGTTTCTTTATCTAGCGGTCCGGTTGCCGGAATTCCATGGTATTTACGTAACTCCCCGAATTGACGTAATGCTAATTCAGGCATTTCTACTGGGAGATTGCGTTTTGGAATTTCAATTTTTTCTGGGTCGTATAAATCCCAGTATTTTTTTGGTGACACAAATGGTAAATGTGGTTTTGAGAAACCTACTGCAAGAAAAAAAGTTTCGTCTTTTAAATCCTTTAAACGTTTTACTGCATGATTTGCGGTCATTGCATCCGACATATTATTTTCGGGCTGCGGAGAACTGTACCAAGGTAACTTCTTTCCATTAATTGTTGGAAAATCACTTTCTAATCCGAGGGTATCTCCAACGCTAATTTTTATTAAATTTTTTACTTCGTTTCTCTTGCTCCACGATGGAATTGACCATGAAAGTTTGTCGTTTGAATTTCCATGGCCAGTATGATAAATTTTCCCCATCGACTCGGCATGGTAACCATTATTTTTAAAATGCTGGGGGAGAGTTACTATTTCAGGAACTTTTGTTCTAAAAAAAGTATAAAGGTCGTAGATTCCCAAAGCATCAGGTCGTAATCCAGTCATTAAACTATTTCTCGATGGTGCACAAACAGCTTGCTGACAATATGCGCGTTCGAAAATTATTCCTCTGTTTGCTAACCTATCGAGGTTTGGAGTGTGCATGTGTTTTGCCCCAAAACAGTTAATTTCTGTTCGTAAATCATCAACAGCAATAAAAAGAATATTTGGCTGTTTTTTTTGTTGAAAAAGAGGATAAAGTAAACTTTCTAAATTTGTATTTGGTTGTGTAATTGATCGTGCAACTTTCAAGTATTCTATATTCCCGGTTTTTATTGCTGCAATAATATAATTAGTTTTTAAAGACTCAATCGAACTTTCCAAACTACTTATTTGTGGGTACTCCCATTTTTTGTTTCCTGCGGCATATGGCAATAAAAAATCGAATGCTTTTCTAACTCCCCGTCCATCTTCGGTTTCAAAATTCCATAAATCAACTCCCAAATTCTGCCCCATATTTGCGAGGTGATAGAATCCTCTCAAATTCATTGTGCTATATCCAAGAGATTTTGTTCTTGCCAGCTCGTGCGGTTGGCTACCGTCGGGGGCAATTTGGCTGGCAATACGTTTGGTGGTAATTTCTTGTAATCTTGATTTAGCCATTTCTTTCCTTCCCAAAAGTAATTCTATGCCTACTGTTTGCACATCGAACCAGGTACCATGATTATTGAAATATTTATCTTCATCCTGTCCATATTCGCTTGTTAGCAACCAATTTAGATATTCGTCAAACCAATCATAAAGCTGATTCTTTGTTTTTGTAGGTATAAGTTTTTCAGCATTTAAAATCTGAATTGGTGAAATCAGACTATTTATACCCGACCAATCTATTATTCCAATTCCACGCCCTTCACAGCGTCCCGGAATTCCTTGTGCATAATTCAGATTAGGGTTCATTTTTGTTTCCGAATTAATAAACCATGTTTCAAGCAGGTCTAATGTTTTATATGCGTATTTTTTATTGCCCGAAAAATAATATGCCCATCCCAGAGTTTTTACATTGGAGAATAATTTTCCAGCAGAAGACCGATCCACATTATCTCCTTTCGTTTCCGGATTTCTTTCTCCGTCTCTTCTAATGTATGGTAAACCATCTGATTTAGACTTATCTGGCCACCAATATGGACCCATACTCAGGTAATCATGTTTGTCTCCACTGGGTGGAGTTCTTTTCTTATTCACTACACTTAACGGTCCCTCTTTCATTGCCAATTCAGCCTTTTCTATAAGTGCTTTGTAAGCAGGCAAATATTTTTTGTCATTCTGTTGAATAAGTCTTTTTACTTTTTTGGTTTGCTCGAAATCGACAAATATTCCGTTTGTATTTTGTGAATTAGATAGAAAAGTAATAGACAGTAGGAATAAAAAGAATAATGGTTTAAGTTTCATTACAAAAAGATTAAGGTTAGCACATATATAAATATCATTGAACTTACACCTTGAATTAAGGTTGCAAGAGTTTGAGTTTTATAACCGGTTTTTACGTCCATACCCGAGAATTGTGTTACAACCCAAAAAAAGCTATCGTTTGCATGAGATATAGTCATTGCTCCGGCTCCGGTTGCCATAACTGCAAGTACTTTTCCGTATAATGAATCTAATCCTATTGTAGAGAGTAGTGGAGCAATTAATGCAGAAGTTGCCACCAGAGCAACAGTTGATGATCCCTGCGCAGTTTTAAATGTAGCGGCAATTATAAATGGCAAAAATATTCCTAGTTGATATGTAGCCAATACATTTCCTAAGGTATCGCCAATTTGTGTCTCCTTTAAAATTGTTCCGAAAGCACCACCAGCTCCTGTAATTAGTAAAATTGGGGCAGCTGCAGTTATTCCGTCACCAATCCAGCCAGTTAAAGTTTCTTTATTGAATTTAGGGAATAGTAAAAATGAAAGTAAAAAACCAATTAATAGTGCATTTATTGGTTGACCAATAAAGTTTAGCGAAGTAAAAATCAAACCTTCACCAAAAGGATGAGTTGGGTAGGTTGCAACCGAACGCAATGCGATTAAAAATATAGGAACCAAAATTGGCAATAATGATTTTGTTGCCGAAGGGAGTATAATTTTTTCAGTAGGAGTTTCTATTTCAGAGATAATATTTTCGGTATTTGGGTATTTTTTTCCAATATAAGATGCCCAAATATATCCTGTAAACATTGCAAAAACTGCCACAACCAATCCAAATAATATTACTAATCCTAATTGGTTTTCGAGACCGAGATTTCCGGCAGCTGCAATTGGTCCTGGCGTTGGCGGAACAAAAGTGTGGGTTGCATACAACCCGGTGGCTAGTGCAATGGAAAGTGCCACAGACGACTTGCCCGTTTTGGCGACTAACGATTTTTTTAATGATGAGAGAATTACAAATGCCGAGTCGCAAAAGACAGGAATAGATACAATGTATCCGATTATTGACATGGCAAGACCGGGATATCGTTTGCCAACCAGTTTTAAAACAATTTCGGCTAGTTTAATGGCAGCGTTCGACTTCTCCAGAATAACCCCTATTATAGTTCCTAAAACTATTACTATGCCAATGTAAGCCATTATGTTGCCAAATCCTGTGGCAATTATTAATGCAATTTTATCGATGGGTAAACCTGCCATTGCACCCGTAATATAAGAAGCCAAAAGAAGCACAATAAAAGGATGCATCTTTAGTTTTGTGGTTCCTAAAATAATGAATAGTATAGAAATAAGAAGCACGAATAAAAGCCAGTAGGTTTCAGCCATTTTAACTTGGTTTTGTTAGTTAGCCATAAATGTAACTGTTTTCTTTTTATTATTGCGATAATGCTTTTTTAGTTGAATTGTAGCCTAATTCAAAAAGTTCATCGGCATGTGTACGACTTAAAATATCAAATTTGTCAATTCCTTTGGGTTCAATAAAAACAGTTGCGTGCTTGCGAACCTCTTTTAAGTTAGCATTCACACTCATGTAAAAAGTGCGTGTTGCAATCTGAATTAAATTTTTCATTTTAACACGTGGATTTATTGGGCTTATATTTGAAACAATAATTTGTTCGCAATTGCTTTTTATTGGATTTATAGGGATGTTGTCCATTAAACCACCGTCAACATAAGAATCTCGCCCGATAATAACTGGCGAAAAGAGTATTGGAATTGATGACGAAGCTAGAACTGCTTCTCCCAACAATCCACTGTTTTTGTATTCAATCTTTCCTCTGTTTAAATTCGAAATTCCAATAAAAAATGGAATCTCCAAATCTTCAATATTTTCTACATTAATTTCTTTTTGAATTACCTCTTTCAGTCCATCGAGTTTTAATAAACCATCTATAGGTATTTGTAATTTTGTGTATTTAAAAAACCATCCTTTCTTAAAAATTTCAAGTATCTTCTGGGGAGATTTGCCACCTGCAATAAATGCTCCTACAATTGCTCCAGCACTCACACCCGATATAACATCAGGTTTTATGCCTTTCTCGAAAAGAGCAGCAATTACACCCAAATGTGCAAATCCTCGTGTTCCGCCACCACTTAAAACCAAACCTGTTTTGTATTTTTTCATTTAAAAAAATATTGAAAAACAAAGTTAATAATAAGTAATCAAATTTATATATCATTCAAAATGTCGTGTAAATAAAAAGGGTTTCCAATATTCGGAAACCCTTTAATATATAGTAGTAAATTTATTTGCTACTCGGCAACTACTTCAAATTCAAAGTCGATAATAACTTCTTTATGAAGTTTTATTTTAACTGTGTATTTACCAATTTCCTTAATGCTGTCAACTGGTAATTTAATTTGTTTGCGGTCTATGTTAAAACCTTTCTTATTAATGGCTTCAGCCAATTGAATGGTATTTACCGAACCGAAAATTTTACCTACAGTACTTGTTTTAGCACCAATTTTAATTTTCTTATTTACAATTTGTTCAGCAATTTTATTTGCCTCAGCAATAAGTTTTGCCTCTTTATGCGCGCGCTGTTTAATATTCTCAGCTAAAATTTTCTTTGCAGATTCAGTTGCGTTAATTGCTTTTTTCTTAGGAATCAGAAAGTTACGTGCGTAACCATCTTTAACGTTTATAATATCATTTTTGCTACCTAAACGTTCAATGTCTTGTAATAATATAATTTCCATTTTAATTCCTCCTTATTTCATCATGTCGGTTACAAATGGTAATAAAGCAAGTTGGCGAGCACGTTTAATTGCCTGCCCAACTTTACGCTGATATTTTAGAGAAGTTCCTGTTAGTCGGCGAGGTAAAATTTTACCTTGCTCGTTAAGGAATTTTTTCAAAAACTCAGGATCTTTATAATCCACATATTTAATTCCGCTTTTCTTAAAACGGCAATATTTTTTCTTTTTTACCTCTACTGACGGTGGTGTCAGGTATCTGATTTCACTTGCTTGTGCCATTTTTTAAGCCTCCTTTACTTTAGTTTTTTCTTTCTGAAGTCTCTTTCTCTTAGTACTGTATGCTATCGCGTATTTATCGAGTTTAACGGTCATAAACCTGATAATTTTTTCATCGCGACGGAAGTCAGTTTCAACTTTCGCAATTACTGAAGGATCGGCAATAAATTCAAATAAATGAAAAAAGCCTGTAGATTTCTTTTGGATTGGGTAAGCCAATTTTTTCATTCCCCAACTCTCTTCATGAATCATATCGCCACCGAGATCGGTAATGATAGTCCTGAATTTTTTTACCGCTTCCTTTACCTGTGGCTCAGATAAAACGGGAGTACAAATGAAAACGGTTTCATACTGGTTCGTCATAAATATTAATTTTAATTAAACAATTTTGTTTTTCGAGGCGCAAAAATAGGAATAATTAATTGTTTTTCAAATAAATAGTGCGAATTGATTTTGCCATGTTAAGTGAATAATTTCTGCATAATAGTATTTTATCGACGGCTGTTTTTTGCTTCATACTAAAAAAGAACCGTTCTCTCTAAAAATAAAATTAAAAGAACGGTTCTTCTATGTGTAAGCAATTCGTTTCCTAAAAAAGACTATAATGGAATATTTCCGTGCTTTTTAGGTGGATTCGATTTTCTTTTATTTTTTGTCATATCCAACGCATCAATAATTTTTTTGCGTGTGTCGCGAGGATTTATAATTTCGTCGATATAACCCAACGATGCAGCTTTGTACGGGTTTGCAAATTTTTCGCGATATTCTTTAACTGCTTTTGCCTTTTCAGCTTCGTCTAATTTATTCCGGTGAATAATATTAATGGCTCCTTCAGGTCCCATTACTGCAATTTCGGCTGTTGGATATGCGAAATTTACATCGGCGCCAATGTGTTTGCTCGACATAACATCATATGCTCCACCGTATGCTTTTCGTGTAATAAGTGTAATTTTAGGTACTGTTGCTTCTGCAAATGCATAAAGCAATTTTGCGCCGTGTTTTATAATTCCACCATATTCCTGACTTGTTCCAGGTAAAAATCCTGGTACATCAACCAGTGTTACGATAGGTAAATTAAATGCATCGCAAAAACGTACAAAACGTGCAGCTTTTGTCGATGAGTTAATATCGAGTACTCCAGCTAGATGCTGAGGTTGGTTTGCAACAATTCCAACAGGTTTTCCTCCAAAACGTGCAAATCCAACAATTATATTTTGAGCATATTGTGGTTGAACTTCAAGAAAGTGTTTATTATCAATTATTTTCTGAATAATATCTTGCATGTCGTATGGCTTGTTAGGATCAGCCGGAACTACATTCTGCAAACTCTCTTCTACTCTGTCAGATTCGTCTATTGTTGGTTTTACAGGTGGATCTTCTAAATTGTTGGAAGGAACAAAACTTAGAAGTTCGCGAATCATCATAATTGTTTGTTCTTCGTCGTTACCATTAAAATGTGCAACTCCACTTTTTGCATTATGTGTATTTGCTCCGCCTAACTCTTCTTTAGAAACGTCTTCGTGCGTAACAGTTTTAATAACTTCAGGACCGGTAACAAACATGTGACTTTTTTCATTCACCATAAAAATATAGTCGGTAAGGGCAGGGGAATATACAGCGCCACCTGCACATGGCCCAAGTATGGCAGATATTTGCGGAATTACTCCAGAAGATATAACATTGTTGTAAAATATATCGGCATACCCAGCTAAACTTTCTACTCCTTCCTGAATACGTGCACCTCCCGAGTCGTTTAATCCAACAATTGGAGCACCCATTTTTAAGGCAAGTTCTTGTATTTTAACAATTTTATCGGCATTTGCTCTACTTAGCGAACCTCCAAAAACTGTAAAGTCTTGAGCGAAAACATAAATTAATCTACCATTTACTTTTCCATATCCCGAAATTACTCCGTCGCCATAAATTTTGTTGGCTTCCATACCGAAATCGTAATTTCGATGTAACATTAACTTATCAATTTCTGTGAATGTTCCCGGGTCAAGTAGAAGTGAAATTCTTTCTCTTGCAGTTTTCTTGCCGGCTGCATGTCGCTTATCTTTACGTTCTTTTCCTCCGCTTAGTTCTGCTAGTTTATTAAGCTCTTCAAGTTTGTTATATTTATCTTCTAATTTCATACTATTTGTCAGTTAATTCCAATTCAATTAAAATTTGATTTCCATCGATTGTATCGTCGTTTTTAACATTTATCTTTTTTACAACACCATCTTTCGGAGCTTTATATTCGCTCTCCATTTTCATTGCTGCAATAATGATTACAGTTTCGCCCTCTTTAACTGCATCACCTTCTTTTACCATTACTTTAACTACTTTTCCTGGCATTGGCGACGAAATTGTATTTTCATTAGATTCGAACCCGTTTCCTCCGCGATTCATCAAATAACGAGCTTCTGCATCTATCACTTCTAAATCATACGATTGATACAATGTGTATGCTGTATATTTTTTGGGTTCGTTGTGGGGCACAAGTTCTATATTGTGAGAATTGCCATTTTCAAGAATGGAGAAAGTACCATCGGCGGTGTGCATTAGATCTACTTTGTAAATCTTGCCATCAACTTCAACTTCTAATAAATTTTCATCTTGACTTAGAAGATTTACCCAAGCAACACGATCTCCTACTTTTATTTCTACTGCCATAATTTAATATTAAAAATGGTTTCTAAATGATGTTTTATTCCAGCAACTTTTGGCTGCAACAAACTCTTTTTTATTGTCTGTATTTTCACTAATTTTATCAAGATAGTCAATATAAGTGGCAAGAATTACCATATCGCTGATATCCTTTTTTGTTTCACTTGACATTAATTGTTCCTTATTCTTTTCAATAAAGTGAGTGTCGTAATTTCCATCAATAAAATTCTTATTATTCATTGCCCGTTCTAAAATTTTTATTGAAGTTTTAACACCGGTAATTTTGTATTCGTAAAGTGCACGTCTCATTCTCCGAATTGCTTCGTCTCTTGTTTTCCCCCAAACAATTAACTTCGAAATCATTGAGTCGTAATAAATTGGAATCTCATAACCTTCATAAACATAACCATCAGTTCTTACTCCCAAGCCTAGTGGCTCCGATATTTTATAAATTTTTCCGGCACTCGGCATAAAATTATTGTCTGAATCTTCAGC